>CAMNGY010000251.1 GCA_946538795.1 uncultured Treponema sp. | reverse complement strand
GCCGCCTTGCTGAGCTTGTTGCAGAAAACTATCGCGTCATACCAGCTGACGCTTTCCACTGGAAGATCCGGCCCCTTGAACCTGCTGGGATTCTCGCCCATGACAGCGTCATACTGGGCCTGGGTTACCTCGGTCATGCCCATGCAGACGCCTGTGCCGTCAATATGCATGAACGCAAATGTCTGGCCGCATACCGTGACCTCCCTTTCCCCGATGGCAAAGGCAGCGGCCATAATCAGAAGTTCCGCAAGCAGCCCGGCAAGTTTTTTCATTTTCCTCACCTTCAGGCCTTTACCGTCCTGTCCTCGCCCGCGCCGAAACGGACGAAGCTGAGCGTTTCTGTCCTCGTGTTCACCAGCATGACGTCCCACAGCTCCTGTGTCAGCGTGCGCATGGCGCGGTCGTATGTGACCGAACCTTCGGGCTTCTTGTCCTTGAAGTCCTCGCATTTCGCGCATCCGACGGAGACAATCGGGAAGGAATGTTCCCGGTTTATCTGGTCCGCATGGTTGTGCCCGTGCACGTAGCCCAGCAGCCTGCCGCCGTCCCGGACGTACTGCTCCAGAGTTGCGAGCATGCTGCCCGAATTCCGTATGTTCTTGTTCCAGTAGTGCATTTCCGGGAGCAGGGGTACGTGCGACAGCACCAGGACCTTGTACCCCGGCGGTGTTCCCGCCAGCGTGTCGCGCACCCAGTCCACTTCCGCGTCGGGGAATCCGTAGCGGTTTTCCTGCGTCACGTCGAAGGACCACAGGACCAGCATCCTGAGTTTATGGCTGACGATGTCCACATGGTAGTACGGCCGTTCCCTGCCCAGGTACAGGGAGCTTTGCGTCCCCAGGTCCAGAATCTCCGGGTTGCCCTTGCAGTAATTGCAGTCGTGGTTCCCCAGCACGGGGTATAACGGTACTCCCAGCGACCTCATGTCTCCGAGGACCTTGCCCGCCCATTCAGTCGTGATTGCGGCGGGCGTTATGCCGTCGGTGAAGTCGCCCAGGTGAATCAGGCCGTCAAAGCCCGCGCCTTCGCTCACGCGGGACAGGTTGTACGCGGTGTCTTCCCAGCCACCGTTTATGACGTAGTGGTTGTCGGTCAGAAGGCCGAACGTAAGCGTATCCGCATCCTGCAGGGCCTTCACCGAGCTGACGGTCTTCCGTATCTCATCCTCAAAATATGCTTTGGGCTCGTAGGGCCTGTAGGTCCGCAGCAGGGAACAGGCGGAGGCCAGCGCGTCCGCATCGGACTGGGATGTTTCCCCTCCGTCCTTCCTCCTGGCTATGACCCGTATCCATCCGTGCTCCCGGAATTCGTGGGGGCCGCTCTTCCAGCCTGAGTCCTCCTTCAGGTTCCCGCTGTAGCTGGCCCAGTTGCCGTCCTCCTGATAGCAGAAGGTGTGCATGAGGCGGTCTTCCACGGCTTCCCCGTACATAGCCAGTTTGTATTCATAGCCCTCCGCCGAGAAATCCAGCCTGTCACCCGAGTTCACCTCGAGGACGTGGAAGTCCGCGAGGCATGAGCTGTCGTTCCGCCTGAAAAGGCCCGTCTCCTCGTCTACCGACGTTCCCGGAATGAAGCTCATCCGGTGCACGCGCTTGCCCACGTAGCATTCAGGCACGTTGGTGAATATGTCCGTCACCCCGAGGGATGCCAGCTCGTCGAAGTCCTGCAGTGTTATCTCGCCCTGCACCGGGTACAGGGTTTCGGTCGGGTTGGACCATACCCGGACGGGAAGTGCCGTCTTGCCGCGGATGTCCTCCACGTCCAGATGTGCGCGGGCAGGGTGCAGGGCATCGACATCATGGCTCCGCGCGAATTCCAGGCAGGCGGCCTCCGAGGCGTTCAGGATGCCCGTCTTGACCGTCGGGTCAAGCTGCTTGATGTGTATTATCGAATCAGGGTTGAAAGAGGAATATACGATGCTGTCCTCAAGGCCGTATTCCTTTACGATTTCCAGAATCTTTTCCTCTATGCCCTCGTAGCGGGTCCTGTTGGTCTTAAGCTCTATGTTTATCTTAAGCCCGTTCTTCCTGCAGTAGGGCCTCACCAGGTCAAACACCTGCCTTATGGTAGGTATGCGGGCGTGCTTGTACAGGAAGGATTTCTTCCCTATCTGGATTTTCGGGTGGTAGGGGATGTCCAGCCGCTGCAGCTCGGCCAGAGTCATTTCGGCGACGGTTCCCTTGCCGTTCGTCGTGCGGTCCACGGTCTCATCGTGAATGACCACGACCTCTCCGTCCTTGGACAGGTGGATGTCCAGCTCTATGCCGGTCACGGGCAGCTGGCAGGCAGCTTTGAACGCGGGAAGGGTATTTTCCGGATAAGCGTAGCTGCATCCCCGGTGCGCCCATATCCCTATTGTGTGCTCGCTGTCCTTGACGACAGGAAGATTCTTCATAGCTTCGTTTCCCGTACAACTGATGCAACCAACGCCCAAGCCGCAGGCCGTCAGGGCCAGCAGCGTCCACAGGTAAGATCGCCTTCGTTTCATCTGGGAATGAGTATACAGCTATGTTTACGCAATGTCAAACTGACAGGCGGCGGCCGAACTCGAAGTGGGATCTGGTCGGCCGCCCCGCTCCTTTGCAGGCAGCAGGAGCCGCTGCTGGCAGGGGAGCCGGCCTTGCCCCCATCCAGCAGCCTCCTGTGCTTGTTCCACCGCTCCTCCCCGAAATACAGCACCAGCGTCACGACCGGGTAGCGGGGCTTCCGCCTTTTCTTCCCGTCCGCTACTGCAGGCTGTGCGCCCTTGTGGGGGAGTTGGGGCAGTCCGGCCTCTTGGAACATGTGCCTATGACTCAAGGAATGTTTTGTCAGAGAGCCTCAACATCTTCAGGAGAAAGTCCCGTTGATTGTGAAATCAGAACAGCATCAATTCCTGTTCGCTTCAGTATCCGTGCCGTTTCCAGAGCCTGTTCCTTACGACCTTCCTTAATACCATCTTCGCGGCCTTCCTTGATGCCGCGCTGCCTGACATCGTAATCGTGGAGGTTCCATGCCAGATACTCGTTCACGAACGTCTGCTCGAATCTCTTTGCCTGTACCATATTTGCAATCCTCCTTGTCAAATCAGATTCCGCCGTGTTGTTCCTCACGAAGGAGAGGAAAGCCCGTATGCCGGGGTCCTTCTCCTCCTTGTAAGCCTCCGCGTTGAAGATGATGTGGTGGGTCTTGTCACCCAAGTCCACGGATCCGTCCTCCCTGCACTTCCGCTCGAACGTATAGGCAGGGAGCCCCTTGTCGAACGGGTCGTCAAGGCAGATGAAGATTATATAGCTCTCCTTCAGCTCCGAATAGGCCGCTCCCTTCAGGAGGCTGTCAGCGTCTATCATCGCCTGGTAATACCGCGTCCGCTTCCCGATGCTCTCAATCTTGTAAGTCTGAAACTCTACACGTTCACTGACGTGAACGTTACGGCTTACGCCTCGCACGGGTCGCGGATCTGTCTGCCATCCGTGAGTTTCCGCAACGCGGAAACTCATAGGCTTCCCGCAAGGGAAGCCGGATATTCAATATGGTCTATATTGCCTGTAAGAGCAGCTCCAAAACACCCTTGCAGATATCAGGCTCCCGCATGACGGCCCCGAACATGAAGTCGTCACTAAAAACGAGCTGGTTGACCGGCTTGAACTCGTATGTCCTGCTCTCATCCATGCCTACAGGATAGCACGGATGAACCAAAAAGTCCACTGGAAGGGGCGGGCAGGACGCGAAGCGCCCAGCTCATCCGCTTTCAATAGCACACGAACATATTCTCCTCCGTTTTGCGGCTGCCGCAAGCCTTGCAGGCGAAACGAGTTTCTTCAAAAGTTGGCCGCATGAAATTCGGCATAAACGCAAACCATCCTTCTGTATAGAATCTCTTTCGTCATGCTCGTGCTAATCCATTATTC
>CAMNGY010000250.1 GCA_946538795.1 uncultured Treponema sp. | reverse complement strand
TGGACGACTACCTCTGCTGCATTGCGGCAGGAATGATCCAGTTCGTCTGCATACGAGACGGGCGCGAGAGCTACAGGAGCCTGACCGCAGACCACATCACGATCCATCCGGGCAGCTCCATGTTCCGCACCAGCCCTCTCTATATCGTCGCAGGCGAGATAGTACGCACCAGCCGTATGTTCGCCATGTCCGTCTCCCCCCTTACACGCAACTTGATACACAAGGTTGACCCCGACCTGGAAGACAAACTTTCCAAGATGCGGGACAAAAAAGGCCGCCTGCTCAAGGACTGGCCGGAAGAGAAGGCGAAAGACAAGAAGGATAAAAAAGACAGAAAGGACAAGGAAGGAAAGAAAGCCTCCTGCAGAAGCGAGAAAGCCCCGGAGCCGGTATCATCCGATGCGATTTTCTTTGGCGGGCAGCAGTTCGTCATGGAAAAAATCAAGGGGCGCAAGACCGCCATACTCCCCCTGTCCAACCTGCAGATGGCTCTCCGCGCAGAGCAGGACGAAGCCACGATGAAACAGCTCAGGGGACTTCGCGCCACCATCGTAACGAGAGGCAACTACAGCCTGATGCCGCAGGAAAAGATGGACGTAATAGTCACAGCGGCGAAGGCTCTGAACCTGAATCCTCTGGAAGAAGGGGCCTGGCAGCGCAAGCTCAATGTCAACGTGCGCGAGGAAGAAAACATGAAAACTCTCGTTCACAGCCTGGACTGCGTCATGCGGGTCGCCGTAGCAAAGGAAAGCTCCAGGACGCTGGGCTTCGTCACGCTCTACACGAACGGCAACGGCTCCTACTGGTACAAAGTCTCCAAGGGCTTCCTCAGTGCGGTCAATGAAAACCTTGCCTCCTTGGAAAGGCTTGTTGACGATGCGAACAACTCGCCTCTTGACAAGAGCGAGAAGGAGAGAATCAGCATGATATACCGCCTGGTCAATTCCCTCTACCAGTCCCTGTAGAAAAAGCCCCGGGGTATAAAAATGGGGTGTGTCCGGCAATGTCCGGACCGCCCCTTTTTCCCTTTCCTACTCAGCAAGGGCATCCTTATATTGTTCCAGCAGCTCCCGGGAGTATTCCTTCTTCATATCTGACTCCCGGACAATCTTCCATAAGGAGGCGGCAGCCTTCAGCCGCTCGCAAAAGACAGAGGTCGCCTCGTCAGCACAGAAGTCTTTCACGAACTTGTTCCACTGGAGCGCAGACTTGTCATAGCGGGCATAGGTCTTTTTCCCGTAATAAACATCAAGCAAATCACCGAGGGTAAAAGCTTCATCGCCGTTCTCCTTGACTGCCTTTGCGGTCGCGACCATATCCACGTTGAATTTAAATGGCTTCTTGCCGGTCTGCTTCTCAAAGAATTCCCTGAACCTGTTGCCAAAGCTAAAGCCGCATTCTATAAGCCCTGTTGAAAGTGTCAGCTCCGTGACGAAAGGCTTCTTATTGAGAGCCTTTCTCTTCTCCGGCAGTATCTTCTCCCCACGGAAATAAGCCTCTATGACTCCGTTCAGCTCTATCTTTCCGCCATCGCACTTGAGACCATGAGCTCTGCATATCTGAATCAGCTCCTCACGGTACCAGTAATATCTGCTGAATTCAGCAAAGTCCTTGATGCTGTCAAATTCCGGTCGTTTGCCGCCCATATTATGCCGCCCCTATTTTGTAGCTCAAAAAAACGGGCCGGCCGTAAAAAGCAAATGCTTCCACGACCGGCCCGGATAATAAAGTGAAAAACTACTTGCTCAGCAGGGCTGCAAGCTTGTCAGCCGTGAAGCCCAGGTACTCGGCAACCTTACCGGCAGGTCCGGACTCACCGAAGCGGTCAATCGTAAAGAGATCGGCCTTCTTCGCGTATCCTTCCCATCCGGCGCGGACACCGGCCTCCGCAACAACGACGCGCTTCGCACCGCCGAGGATCTTGTTCCTGAAGGCATCATCGGCATCGTCAAAGGCGTTCTTGTCGAACACGGAAACGACACGGACGCTCTTGCCCTTCACGAGCTTGGCCGCATCAAGGGCCAAGTTGACCTCGGAACCGGTCGCCAGCACCGTGACATCGGGCGTGTCCGCCCCCTTCTGGACGACATAGGCACCCTTGCGGGCATCGGCCTTCCAGTCGCCTTCCTTCGCATACACGGTGAGCTTCTGACGGCTGAACGCCATGCAGACAGGATGATCTTTGCTCTCCAAGGCCATCTCCCATGCCAGCTGGGACTCCTCTGCATCACCGGGGCGCAGGACCTGCACGTTCGGGATAATGCGGAGGGAAGAAATCGTCTCTATCGGCTGGTGGGTAGGACCGTCCTCACCGACGTAAATCGAATCGTGAGTGAAGATATAGATGTTCGGAATCTTGCTGAGAGCCGCCACGCGGAGGGAGCCGCGCAGGTAGTCGGAGAAGACGAGGAATGTCGCGCCGAAAGCCCTGAGGCCTCCGTGCAGGTTGATTCCGCTCATCACCTGGCTCATGCCGAACTCGCGGATACCGTACTCAATCGTGCGGCCCTTCTGGTTGTCCGCGCTGTAAGTGCCGTCATCATTGTTGAGCTTGGTCTTGTTCGGTCCCTGCAGGTCTGCGGAACCTCCGACCAGCCACTTGTAGCGGTCAGCCATGCAGTTGAGGGACTTGCCTGACGCATCACGGGTCGCAAGCCCGTCACCGACCTTGTAAGACGGAGCTGCGGCATCTCCGGTCTGCCTGCAATTCCAGTAATCGTCCCAAAGCTTTGCAAGCTCAGGATTCTCCTTGGACCAGTCGGCGAACTTCTTCTTCCAGTCCTCCTCAGCCTTGGCAAAATCCTTGCGCCGCTCCTCAAAGTACTTGTAGGCCTCGGGAACAACGTAGAACTGCTGGTCAACGGGAAGTCCCAAGGTCTTCTTGGCCTCAGCGCAACCGGCCTCACCGAGCGGGGCACCGTGAACGTCTGCAGTTCCCTGCTTGGGAGCGCCCTTTCCGATAACTGACTTGAGGATGATGAGGGACGGCCTCTTGGTCTCGTTCTTCGCCATGTTCACCAAGTCCGCAATCTCCTGCGCGTTGTACATGGACCCGCGGAGAACCTGCCAGCCATAGGCTTCGTAACGCTTCTGGATGTCATCGGTGAAGGTGATCTCAGTATTGCCGTCTATCGAAATCTTGTTCTCATCATAGAAGACAATCAGCTTGCCCAAATGCAGGTTTCCGGCCAGCGATGAAGCCTCGGAGGAAACACCCTCCTCCAGACAACCTTCACCCACGAGGGAATAGGTATAGTGGTCAACGATTTTGTGCTTGGGCGTGTTGAAGCGGGCCGCAAGCATGGACTCGGCGATTGCCATTCCAACGGAGAGAGCGATGCCCTGCCCCAGCGGGCCGGACGTAGCCTCAACGCCGTCAGTAATCCCCACCTCAGGATGTCCCGGGCACTTGGATCCGACCTGACGGAAGCTCTTGATGTCATCCATGCTGACCTTGTAACCCGCAAGGTGCAGGATCGAATACAGCAACATTGACCCATGTCCTGCCGACAGGACGAAACGGTCACGGTCAACCCACTTGCTGTCAGCGGGATTGTGCTTCATAATCTCGCCGTACAGAACAGCGGCAAGCTCTGCCGCACCGAGCGGCAGACCAGGATGTCCGGAATTCGCCTTCTGGATTGCGTCCATTGAAAGACTGCGGATAGAAAGGGAAACAGCCCCTATCGCTTTTGTGTCCATACCCATAAACTCCTAATATATGTGTTTTATCGTGTTTTTGCGGTATAAATCAAGTTAATATCTAATATTACAGCTAGATTGATTTTTTTTCAAGCCAAATCGAAACAAATCGGCGTAGGGATTTATAGGGATTTTTACCCATTTAAACAAAAAAAAGCCGGCGGCCACCTACTTTCCCCCGTAAGGAGTATCATC
>CAMNGY010000249.1 GCA_946538795.1 uncultured Treponema sp. | reverse complement strand
CGTAAAGTACGGCGGCAACGCGATGCTCAACGAGGAGCTTAAGGAGGACGTCATGGAGGACATCGTGCTGCTGAGCACGATCGGAATCCATGTCGTGCTGGTCCACGGCGGCGGACCTGAGATAAACCACATGCTGGAGCGCGTGGGCAAGGAGAGCCGCTTCATAGGAGGGCTGCGCTACACGGACAGCGAGACCATGGAGATAGTGCAGATGGTGCTGACCGGCAAGCTCAACAAGGACATAGTCGGGATCCTCCTGCAGAAAGGTGGCAAAGCCGTCGGCCTGAGCGGAGTGGACTCCGGCCTTTTGCGCGCGAAGAAAGTCGAGAAAGGCGGCGCTGACCTGGGCTTTGTGGGAGAGGTGACGGAAGTGAACCCGGAGATCCTCCTCTCGCTCATAAAGCAGGGCTTCATACCCGTCGTGTCCACTGTGGCGATTGGCGAATCCGGAGACATGAACCGCTACAACATCAACGCGGACACAGCCGCCGCCAAAATTGCCGTCGCTCTGGGAGCGGAAAAATTCGTCCAGCTGACCAACGTCCCGGGAGTTCTCCGCGACGTGAATGATCCTTCGACGCTCGTGCAGCGCATCCAGGTCGGTGACGTGGACAAGTTCATAGAGGACGGAACGATTGCGGGCGGCATGATACCAAAGATTGAATGCTGCGTCCTGGCGCGCGAGGGAGGGGTACCCCGTACCCATATCATAGACGGACGCGTTCCCCATTCCCTGCTCATAGAGATGTTCAGCGACAGGGGAATAGGAACGATGATATACTGACCCTGGGCATACAGACCCAGGACAGCATCTTGGGCCGGACAGTCCTCACACGGATCATCCGGCTTCCAATGTCTTTTACAGGTTAGGGAGGTTTTTATGAATACACCTGTCGTAAACAATTACGGTTCGTTCGACGTCGTCTTCAAGAAGGGAAAGGGTTCCGTTCTGAAGGACGTGAACGGCAAAAAATACATAGACTTTCTTTCGGGCATCGCGGTGAACTGCCTGGGGCATGGCTACAAGCCGCTCGTAAAGGCCATTGCCAAGCAGTCCAAGAAGATGATCCACGTCTGCAATTATTTCTTCAGCGACACGGGAATCGCCTATGCAAAGGCCCTGCTTGAGGCGACGGGCTTTGAAGGCGTGTTCTTCGGGAATTCAGGGGCCGAGGCGAACGAGGCCGCCATAAAGCTTGCAAGGAAGTACGGCCAGCTGAACGGAGGGGACTCCAGGAAGGTCATAGTCACCCTGGAGCGGTCTTTCCACGGACGGACCCTCGCCACACTGAAGGCGACCGGACAGGAAAAATTCCACCCCGCAGCATTCGCCCCCTACCCTTCGGGATTCAGGACCATCCGGGCCAACGACTTCGAGTCGCTTAAGGGAGCATTTGACGACAGCACCGCAGCATTGATGATTGAGTGCGTGCAGGGTGAAGGCGGGGTTATTCCCCTGGACCCCAAGTGGGCACAGGCCGCCGCCCAGGCCGCCCGGGATGCAGGCGCCATAGTTATTGCCGATGAGGTGCAGACCGGGACGGGCCGGACGGGCAGCCTCCTTGCCAGCGAGCAGCTGCAGTTCAGCCCGGAGGTCGTGACGCTTGCCAAAGGAATAGCGGGCGGAGTCCCCATGGGAGCCTGCATTTTCAGGGGAAAAGCCGCCAAGGTCTTTGCCGCCGGGGACCATCAGTCCACTTTCGGCGGGAATCCGCTGGCACTTGCCGCCGCAAGGGTCGTGCTCAAAAAGCTGACATCCCCTGACTTCCTGGTCAAGGTCACGGAGAAAGGGGACTACATGAGGAACGTCGTGGGAGGATGGAAGCTGCCCTGCGTCAAGGAAGTGCGCGGGCTTGGGCTCATGACCGGAATACAGATAGAGGGGGATCCGACGGAGGTGGAGAAGGAATGCCTGGAGAAGGGCCTGCTCTTTTCCACAGCCGGGGAGCACACGCTGCGCCTTGTCCCGCCGCTGAACATATCCAAGAAGAACATAGACGAGGGGCTTGAGATACTGCACTCAGTATTGCAAAACAAGCGTCCCTCCGCTATGATTGACTAATGCAAAAACGCATTGTCATAGTCGTCTTCATAGTCACTGCCGCCGCAATCGTCCTGCTGTCGCTGAACAAGGGATATTTCCAAAGCGAGCAGCAGGAGGTAGTGCGGCCCAAGCTCGTGATTCCTAACAGCGAGGGGGAAAGCAAGGAAGCCTCCGCCGGCATGAATATTGTCCCGGACGACCTTGTCATGACATCCCTCGTGAGCCTGAACCCGGACGAAACCCTGATTGACGTCGTAAGCGCGGACTTTTCCGGGGACGGATTCGAGGATCAGGCCATAGTTGTCAGGAAGGCGAACAACCCCAAGCTGCAGCTTGCGGTCGGGATATACGATTCCACGACGGAGGCCTATGAGCGGGCTGTCTCGCTTTCTACCGAAGCCGAGCAGGTAAAGACTTTCTCCTGCTACGGCCTGGACCTGACAGGAAAGAACAGGAACGCCCTGGTCTACCAAGGCTTCGATTCATCGGGGAATTCCGTCCTCCGCGCATATTTCATCAACCATTCGGAAGCCGGGGGGGAATATTCCCTCCAGATGCTGGCGGACCTGAAGAGCAACGGGGCCATATACCTGCAGCAGGAAGACGAGGAGTCATATTCAGGGACAGGGAATTCGCCCTATGACATAATGGTTTATTCTTCCGAGCTGTCAGGCCATGACAGCTCGGACCAGCTGCAGACCATCTGGAGCTGGTCCGAACGGGCACAGAAATACGTCCAGTCCAAGCAGACAAAGATAAAGGGCAGCAGCATCAAAAAAGGCGAGCTGGCCAAGATACAGGACGGCACGGTAAAGACCTTTGCCGATTACCTGAACGGGCTTTGGTACAGGACCGAAGGAAACGGGGGCGGTGTGCGCTACGTATTCTTTGACTACGAGTCAGGCCAGATTATCTTCCTGCTGGGAGACGAGGAGGAAGTCTACAACTGGCAGAACAGCACCCTCCACTACCGCGGCATGCACATATCCACCAGCAACTTCGAGATTGAGAACCTGAAGAGAAGCGTCGACGTAAGCCTGATAGACCTGGAGCAGATAGGTATACTGGTACATGACGACGTAAGCATGGTCATAAAGGAAGAGAATTCCTGGAACGGGGACTACAAGAAGCTGAAATTCTCGGACTTTTACAGCGAAAGCTTCTCATCATCCTCGCTGAACAGCTCGTACATAAACAACCTGGAGGCAGGTCCCCGCTGGAAAATGAGCGACGGAAGCATCATCAGCTTTTCCGGCGGATCCTACACCAGCCACAGCGGGGAAAAAAGCTACTCCGGCAGCTACATATCGATGCAGCTGGAAGGCGACAGCTTCATACAGTTCAAGCTGGACGGAGACCGCGATGCGGAAAACGCGGACGGCGGGCTGAGCGGCTACTACCTTGCAAGCTATCCGCCTTCCGCCGATGACGGGAGCAAGATAGACGAGGACAGGATCATACTCCAGCCCTATACCGTCCATCTGAATGATACGTCGCCTTCTTCCGGCCATCCCCTGATACTGACGCGGGAAAAGGACTAAAACCAATAAAAAAGGGTGCCGGCCCTTAACAGCCAGCACCCAATCCTGCAAGACCACATTCAAAAGTCCCCGGCTGCAAAAGCATCAGGAACTTTTGAAACTGCCTCATCAATATTCATCAGCCTTAGAACTCTTGAAATAGGAACTGGAGCCGCTCCTCTGGGTGGCAGTATGCACTCCGGCACGGGCATTGGAATGTCCGAAGCCCCGGTCACGGTCGCGTCCGAAGCCGCCCCTGTCACGCCCGAAACCGCGGTCGCGGTCACGTCCGAATCCGCCCCTGTCACGCCCGAAGCCACGGTCGCGGTCACGCCCGAA
>CAMNGY010000248.1 GCA_946538795.1 uncultured Treponema sp. | reverse complement strand
ATTTCCTGCAGAATATTTTTTATCGTCGCACGCAAAACTTCCGGAACTGACAGCGACATATTTCGTCTTTGCCATGATTTCGCCTACAACCGGTGCCAGGGCTTTATCCTCTGCTTTAATTCTCGCAATGGCTTCCTCTTTCGCCCTGGCTTCTGCCGCACGAGCCTCTGCCCGAGCCCTCTCTTCCGCTTCAGCCCTGACTCTTGCTTCCGCCTCAATTTCTGCCAGTATACCGACATACCGCTTGCGGGCTTGGAGAAGTTCCTGCTTCCGCTCCTTTGACTCATACAGGAAGTCTACGTCCAATATGACATCGCGGTATTTGACATTTTCATTTGCTGTGGATTCCAGCTCCTGTTCCCAGTAAGAGTACTTTCCCTCAGCAAAAAAATCCAAATGCTGCCAAAGCTGCTTTGACCCCCTGAAATGGATTTTTATTTTTCGTATCGGACCCGAAGATCGGGAGCTATCCACAAGAACTCGCAGGCTGGACGGGACGACATAGGTTTCCGTCCTGGACTCAAAAGAGAGCTTCACTACCCCGTCAGGCAGGACAAGCGTTTTGTTTTTGAATTTCTCAAAATTTTCCGGACCATAGTGATCACATGCGCAAATATAAAGCCCGTACGATTCGGAGAAGTCAACGGTCTCGAAGTCCTCCACCTGCTTAAGGATATCCCACCATGCCCGCTCGGAGTTTCCCCTGTTGCCGACCAGACCTGTGACGGCCACCGTCTTTCCGCGGCCCTTATTCTTGCTGTGCAGTGTAGTGGCGTTCTTGGGTGCCTTCGCTATGACGACACGATCCTTGGAGTCCCCGGCATGCCTCACGATGACATGCACTTTCGTCGTATCCAGGCCCGCAAGGGAAATCGAGCTGAACGTGATTTCTTCCAGCTCGCCTTTGGAAATATAGTCTGGCGCGGTCAGGCCGAAGTTGTACTCCCTTCCCCAATCGCCTATGTTGTCGCTTTTTATGGAAAAGCCGGAAGGCCACAGGGGCTTAACATCATAGTGCACGGTCTGCTTTGCGAGGAGCTTTTCATCTTTGTCCACGAGCATGACATCGAACGAATAGGAGCGGGCTTCCATTTTCGCTTTCTTTTCTGCGGGAAGCTCATTCCTATATGTTTCAGGGAAGCCCTTTATCTTCTCGCCCCAGTTTTTCTTCTGGGGCAGCTTTTTAAGCTCGCCCAGAACTATCTGGTCAACCTCATCGTTCTCAAGCGGGCTGTACTGCTTGAAGTACGGCATGTGCACGGAAAAAGACAGGGTGTTGTTGTTGTAATCCTCAGCAGTCAGCTCAAGCGGGGTCGCATCCTCAAAGTAGCGCAGCTCAAGCACCGACTCGTTCTGTGCGATGAATTCCGCCGTCGCCGCAAGGAGGGCATCCCAGTCGCTCCGCAGCTTGATGAGGGCCTGCGCGTTCTCTCCCGCATTCGGCCCGTCGGTCCGTGCGGTTCCGTGCTTGCCGTCAGCAACGGCGTAGAGCGCGCTCATCATGTGCCTCTCGGCATCCGCGTTATCCCGGTCTGCGGCGCAGGCTTTCAGGAAATAAGTCAGGGCCTCGACGTTCGCCCCCTTCTTCTCCGCCTGAAGTCCAAGCGAATAGTAATCCTCGGCGGAGGCGAAGGCCACCAGGGAAACAAGCATCGCGATGAATGCCGGAATAATCTTCTTTGCTTTCATAAACAGGCTCCCTTATGCGAACAGTCCTTATTTCTTCCTGTAATAGATTGTCATGGAACCCCAGCCCGGTTCATAAGTCGTCTCGGCAAGCGTGTCTCCGTCCAGTGTCGCCGTCCAGCTGCTTCCGTTGGAGGATTTGAAAGTTATCGTCCCATCATCAAATGTCCACTTGCCGCTTCCACCACTGTGGAAATTCTCATACCGCCCGCCCGAATAGATTTTGAGCGACAGTCCCTTATAATCAGATGGGGAGGTCGCGACCCAAGTGCCGACAATCTGCTCCTTCTGCTTCTGCGCCCGTTGCTCGGCAAGCTTCTTCTGCCCGAAGGCCACGATGTCATCGTATATGTCAGAGTATTCCTTTTTGAACTTCTCCGTGGCCTCGGAATTCAGGCCGACAAGCTTGTTGTATGCCTTAATCTTCCTGTTCGTGGCCTCATCCATGCTTCCCTGCCTCTCATAGGCATCCCCGACATACCAGTTGATGGCGGACTCCAAGGCATCGTCCGAAAGGCTGGACAAGCCGGCCCCATCCTTTATCACTTTCTCATAGTTGCCGTTCCGGTAGGCACTTATCACTTTCTTTGCCGAGCCGGCATCGCATTTCTGTGCCACAAAGCCTATTACCGCAAGGATAACAAGCACGCTCAAACAACCTACGCAGCCCTTGCCGCTCCCTTCTGCCATAGAATCCTCCAGTTTCACTACTTAATATAGTAGTTATACAATGTATAACACCTTTTTCTGGAAGTCAAGAGAGGTTTTCCCCGGCGGATTTGGCAGACAGGGCACAGACTCATCGAGCAAAACGCAAGATGCCCATTCTGATGGCACAACACAGGCCATCTTTGCGATACCGCACAGCCTATGCGTGGTACACGTCATAGCCTATGCGTGGTACACGTCATAGCCTATGCGTGGTATATGCCATAGCCCATGCGTGGGTGCATGTAATGTACACAGGAGGGAGCATACTCTAGCTAGATTGTTCCGGCAACTCTAGATAGGATGTTTCTGAAATCTAAGTAGGAAGAACTGCGCATCTAGGAAGGTTGTGCGGTATGCACCGCAGTCCGACAGTCCAAGCAGGGCTGGTTCCCCGATGACTGCCGGATAATGTAACGCTTTTCCCCCGAAAAATCAAATAAAATGCGTCTTTATCACGTCTTTTTTAAACGGGCTGATTCATGTCATGATAAGGGGAATAGACATATCGGAGCTTAGGAACGAGAAAGAGATTCGCCAGCCGTAACTTGACCGCCAGGATGGCCATCTTGCCCCCGCCGCCCAGTCCGTGCTGAACGGCTTCATGGAGACGGCGCGGGAGTACGTCTGCGTAAACTACGACGAGGCGGCCAAGCCCCATGAGTGCCGCATCTGCTCTGGAATGTTAGCCGAGCGTTTGTGGTCTCATAAAAGGTCGAGACGCTGAAGGGAACCTGGCAGCCGTTCAGCATGACCTTCGCAGTGGACACAAGCTTGTTTATCTTAGCATCGACCATCTTCTTTGTAAGAACTTGCAATTCCTGTCCTTCAACAACCTAATATAGCAGTAAGAGGATTGTATTACAACTATTTCAAGTAACATAAAAAACCTTGAATACCTAATATAGTAGTTTTGAGTAAATGAACTTCAGCACACGCTTAAAGGAAGAGATTGAACTAGCCGACCTGCGTTACAAGGAGCTGGCTGCTAAAACTGGTGTGGCCGAACGTGCCCTGTACAAATATGTAGCGACAAAGAATCCTTCCATGCCTCCCGCCGATATCGCCGTTAAAATCGCAAAAGCCTTGGGCGTGTCCGTGGAGTACTTGGTCACAGGGAAAGTAAATGAACCGCAAGCAGAGAACCTGGATTTCCAGAAAATCCATAAATACGCGGGACTGATTGCAAAGATTGACCAGCTCTCCGACAGGCAGAAGGCCCTGCTGCAAGAACTCGTGACGGAACTCGCCTCGTAACGGCCCGCCCCGCAAGGCCCCTTACTTCAGCAGTGTGGAAGGGTTGACCAGCTTGCCGTTCTTGTAGACGGTAAAATGCAGGTGCGGACCGGTGGAATAGCCGGTGCTTCCCACAAGGCCGATGAGCTCACCCTGGCTGACGAAGGCCCCCTTCTTTGTCTTTATCTTGCTCAGGTGCCCGTAGAGGGTCTGGTAACCGTCTATGTGCTTGATGATGACGTAGTTGCCGAAGACGTTGGACCCGCCGGCCTTG
>CAMNGY010000247.1 GCA_946538795.1 uncultured Treponema sp. | reverse complement strand
CTCGTTCACCAAGTTCGCCTTATTCTGCAGGCGGCCGGCCGTGTCTGCAATGACAAGCCCCCCTCCCTGCGCCCGGCATGCGTCAGCAGCGTCAAAGACGACCGCGCCAGGATCACTGCCCATCTGGTGCTTCACAACGCGGACCCCGAGCCGTTCCCCGTGCATCGCAATCTGATCCACGGCGGCCGCCCGGAAAGTATCGGAAGCCGACAACACGACTTTGACCCCGCGATCCCCATACAGCTTTGCCAGCTTCGCGGCAGAGGTAGTCTTTCCGACTCCGTTCACCCCCAGAAGCATATAGACATTCACCTTGCCTTCTTCCGGCGACAGTTCAACGCCCCTTACACTTTCCAAGAAACACTGGCGAAGCTGGGCCATTATGGCCGGCTCGCCGGAAAGCCCCTCCTCACGGCATTTTTTCTGCAGGCCGTCCACAATCTCAACGGCGTTCTTCGCCCCAACATCAGCCTCAATCAAAATGTCGGTAAGATCATCAAAGAATTCCCCGTCTCCGCCTTTAGCTCCGAAGAGCTTCCTAAGACGCTCACCAAAAGACATTTTTGCCATATCTCCTACTCCCTAAAATCTTCAAGCTTTACAAGTCCGTCGTCCAGGACGTAGGCCTCCTGAGGTAACAGGCCTGAGACAGTATGTATATAACGGAACAGCTGCCAGAGGAACAAGCCCCCCGACAAGGCGGCCAGAACGATGGTTGAATTGGCAAAATCAAGCGCATTGTCCGCCGTTCCCTGTATTTCCCCGCCCTTGCCAAGGCCGTCCTTCACCTCCATGTAGTTTCCGTAGGCGAGAAACGCCGCCGGCAGGGCCAGCATCAAAGCTGAATACCCCCTGTAGCTCCAGATTCTCCGCCGGTTTATAAGCTCCTCGCTCGGGCGCTCCTTCAGCTTCACGGCAAGACTGGCCCTATCCTTCTGCACCGTAGGAGACGCATAAAAATAGTAGTCCTCGGTCCTGGCGGATTCCGCCCCGGCTTCCGCGTCATTGGGACCAGTGCCCGCCCCTGCAAGGGTGAAGTCCTTGGCTGCTATGAAACGCCCCAGTACAGGCTTCCCGTTTATAGTGACAGGGAGGTTCCTCCGTCCGGAGGGGAGGAAACCAAGCATGGCCGCATTGGAAAAAGCCGTCCCTTCACCGACGTTCAGGAAGGTAAGGTCAAAGGTTCCGTCCCCCACCTTCTCCATGGGGACCACCATGGAATAATGCGATGACTCAGTGAATGAATATGAGACCGACTTCGTGAAATACCCGCCGGAACAAATCTCAACCTTATGTTCCCCGTATGAGACGGTGGCAACGTCAGCCCCATCCTTGAGGAGGATGCCGTCTATGAAAATCTGGCAGCCCGCAAGAGCTTCCTCCGGCGTGACGCTGAAATGAATTTCCACCGGGATATTGTTGGCAATCTTTGGAATCAATGCCACGACAAGGTTGTCTGCAAGCTCCGAGATTTCGTTCAGCTCACCCACTTCCGTGACGCTGCCAGCACTCTGGCCACCAGGATAGCAATAAAGCTCCGCAGTAACCGAGACAAAGTTGCCAAAGGACTCTATGCTGCCACGTATAAGGCCGCTCAGCCCCTTGGACACAGCTTCCTGCCCCACATCCGCATCGGCGGGCAGCTCCATGAGAGAAAAGCCGTGGCTGTCCAATATGGAGATGTCCTCAACGACGGAAGGAGCATCCTCTTCCGACCCATAGCGGTCCTTCAGTATCCTGACCTCATTCAGGTTCTGGCGGATGGACTCTTCCAGCCCGGCGATATTCTTTTCGGCCTCAGCAATCTTCTTTTTAAGTTTCCTCGCGTTCGGCTCCCCCAAAACCAAACCGTCGCGGACTTTCAGCTCTCGGGAAAGCTGCAGGCAGAGCGACAGACGATCCGTATGCAGCTGAAAAAGCTGCCTGTCCAACTGCTCTGAAAAAGAAAGGACATGGGAGGCATCCCCGGAAATTTTCTCAAGCATGAGACTGGGGATATCCTTGGCCGCCTGCTCCACAGCCTTGGACTTTCCTCCCAGAAGGTCAAACGGAAGCGCGCTAAGAAGCCAGCCTGACCCCTCCTGATAGCGTCCTTTCTCCTCCTCGCAAAAGGCTGTTGCAGAGAAAAGAAAAAGGACAAGAAGGATCAAGAAGGGCTTCCTCATTACATGTCATCCCCATCATCGGATGATTCCAACGCCGTTCCCTTCCATTTGGCCGCAAGGAACGAATCCAAAAAGCCATCTATGTCACCGTCCATGACCCCGTCGATGTTACCGACGGAATACTTGGTCCTGTGATCCTTAACCATAGTATAAGGCTGGAATACATAGCTCCTGATCTGGCTGCCAAAGGAGATATCCTTCTTCTCACCGGCAAACTTGGAATTTTCCTTTTCCTTCTGTTCCTTGTAGTACTCGTACAGGCGGGACCGCAGTATGCTCATGGCGGTGGCGCGGTTCATCAGCTGACTCCTCTCGCTCTCGCACTGCACGACTATGCCAGTCGGTATATGAGTGAACCGGACGGCGGACTCAGTCTTGTTGACGTGCTGTCCGCCCTTCCCTCCTGCACGGAAGGTGTCAACCCTGAGATCCTTAGGATCTATCTTCACCTCAATGCTGTCGTCAAGGACGGGGAATACGTACACGGATGCAAAAGACGTATGCCGCCTTGCGTTGGAGTCAAAAGGACTTATGCGGATAAGACGATGAACCCCTGCCTCGCCCTTGGTGTAGCCGTAGACATAGTCCCCGGAAATCTTCATGTTTATGGATTTGAGTCCCCCCTCGGCCTCCTCTTGGGAAAGGACTTCCGTCTTGTAGCCGTGCCGCTCGGCCCACCGCTGGTACATGCGGGAAAGCATGAAAGTCCAGTCGCAGGCCTCTGTGCCTCCGGCTCCGGCATGGACCGAAAGGAAGCAGTCGTTCCTGTCCACCTCATCGGAAAGCAGATTCAGGATGCTCTGGTGCTCGTATTCACCGCTTATGGCCTCGTACTGCTCCTTGACTTCCTTTTCAAGCCCCTGGTCGCCTTCCTCTATTCCCAGCTCATACAGGGTCTCAAGATCCTCCACCTGGGCTTTAAGGGTCTCCCAAGGCTCAACCCTGGACTTCAGGGCCTTTATCTCGTTCATCACGCGGGTAGCTTTGTCGTTGTCATCCCAGAAACCAGCGGCCTGGGTCAAAGCTTCTTTTTCAGCAATCTTCGCTTTTATCCCGTCCGGGTCAAAGACGCCCCCAAACTTCGAGTATGTTCTCTTTCAGCCCGTCAATTCCTTCCTTATAATCTTCCAGCATAGTTTTTCCTTCCTAAAAATTCATAAATGTATAGCGAACTTACAGAGTTGCCGAGCTAATCCGCGCAGCTATGAGCGGGCAACAGGCTTTTTGGGTACAGCTTTCTTGGGCACTGCCTTAGCGGGAGCCGGATTGCCCTGAAACTGGCACTTACGCCAGCGTTTCTCCTTAAGCTCGGTTATCACGAACAGGCCACCTACAGGAAACTGGTAGAAACGCACGCTGTCGTAGTAGTCAGTTACCCTGTCTATCTCCCTTTTGAGTTTGGACAAGTCATCCACGCTGACCTTCATGCTTTCATAGCAAGAACGCTGGGCCTTCTTGAAACCCATCTGCGTGAGGAGGCTCACCATCGCGCGGGCAGTATCTGGGCTACCCGGATCCAAAACAACAGATACAAACATATATATAGCATAGAACAAACACTGAATCTTGTCAAACCGTAAACAGCACACGCGTCAAAAAAAGGGTCAGCCGCAAAAAGCTGGCCGTAAAAACAGACGGGGCCTTCCCCGCACAGCCGGGAGGCCCCAAAAACACAGGCTTCGTCCTGATGCCTAAAACTTTCTTCCCATGATGGCGCGTACGATCGCTATCAGGATGCAGGTACCG
>CAMNGY010000246.1 GCA_946538795.1 uncultured Treponema sp. | reverse complement strand
CGGCATCCTCGCGTCGGCCCTGGGAATGGACAAGGAGAGCGCGAAGCTGATGTGGACAAATGCGGGCATACCCGTCGTTCCCTACCGCTGCCTGACCCTGGCCGACGTGAACGACAGCCGGGTCTACGATGCCAAAATTGAGGAGTCCGTAAAGGCCCTGGGCTTCCCCCTCTTTGTCAAGCCCTGCGCGGCCGGTTCCAGCGACGGCGCGTCCAAGGCGATGAACCAGAAGGAGCTTTCCTTTGCCCTGATGGAAGCCTTCCAGTGGGACACCAAGGTTCTCATCGAGAAGGCGATCGACGCACGCGAGGTGGAATGCTCCGTGACCGGCAACAGCATTACAGGTTCGGCAGGCGTACCGGAAACCCTGCTCAGGGCCTACGGGCCGGGCGAGATTGCGCCCAAGCACGTCTTCTACGACTACGACGCCAAGTACAACGACCCGGACGGGGCGGAGCTGAAGATTCCGGCCGACCTGGACGAACAGAAATCCTCCTATATAAAAGAGACCGCGCTCAAGGCCTACAGGACGCTCAATGCGAGCGGCATGGCCCGGGTGGACTTTTTCATAGACCGCAAGAGCGGGGACATCTACCTGAATGAAATCAACACGATTCCGGGCTTCACGGACATAAGCATGTTCCCCAAGCTCTGCGCGAGCGAGGGCCTGGACTTCACGGCGCTGACAGAGCTGCTCCTGACCCAGGCCACGGAGCGCTTCAGGGCAAGGGATGCCCTGCGCACCAGCCGTTAGTCCGCTTCCGCACAGAACAGGCGAACACCGTCCGCGATGAAAGACTGCTACAAAATCCTGGGGGTACGGCATGACGCCACGGCGGCGGAAATCCGCCGTGCCTACAGGAAGAAGGCGAAGCTCCTTCACCCCGACATAACCCACTCTGACTCCACCGCGTTCAGGGAACTGACAGAGGCCTACGAGACGCTCAAGGACATGAAGAGCCGGAACCTCTTCGACGAGTCCTTCGCCTACGACAGGAGGCCGGGTCAGAAGGAGCAAAAAGGAAGCTTTGACTACAGGGAATGGCTGCTCGCGCGGGATGACGAGGAAAGCCGGGCCAAGCTGATTTTCTTTGACCTGACCCACCAGCGGGAGGATTCCGCCGTCGCTGAATTCAAGCGCATGAACTCGGAGCACGGCGGATTCCGCCTGTCCCGCCACTTCACGAGGGAGGACTTCATGGACTACGGCTTCATCCTCTGCGAGGAGCTGGTTCTGCGCCGGGAGTACTACGATGCGGTCATCCTGCTTGAGCAGATAATAAGGATGGAGCGGAGCTACGGCTACTTCAAGATCTTCTTCCCGGAAGTCCTCAGCATAGCCCGCCACGTACTGCGCAACAACATTGAGGGACAAGTCAGCGACGAGCTTGCCCTGGACGCATGGGAGCGGGCACTGGACCTTGGCTTCGGCAAGAAGGACGACAGTTTCTTCCTCCTGAAAATGGCAAGCACCTACGAGCGGATGGGCGACAGCAAGACCGCCGGGATATGCCGGGACGAGGCCGGCAAATTCTCCAATTGAAACGCGAATTGATTTGACGATAAGGGTCAATTTTTATTACATTGATAGCAATCCTACAGTTACATAGGATTCGAACGATTCAAGTTTTATAATCTTTTGGAGGAAAATATGAAAGTAAAGCCATTGGCAGACCGTGTGCTCGTAAAGCAGGTTGCCGCAGAGACCAAGACATCTTCAGGAATCATCATCCCCGATACTGCCCAGGAGAAGACGCAGCAGGCTACGGTCGAGGCCGTCGGCCCCGGAACCGAAAAGGAGAAGATTACCGTCAAGGTGGGCGAGAAGATCCTTTACGACAAGTATGCCGGTACTGGAATCAAGATTGACGGCGAGGATTATCTTATCCTCAAGAATTCTGACATTATCGCCGTTATAGAGTAGTAAGCTCTTTCTTTCTCATACAGGCTGCCGGGTCATAATTGTACCCGGCGGCCTTTTTTTGTATCAAAATGTCCGTCTGCCCCCTGCGCAGCAGACAATATGGGTCAAAAAGGCCCAGTTCTTCCTGCAAATGCCTCTTTTGGCGGAAGTGACAGGCCCGTTCGTGCCTCACACGAATGCCCGTTCGTGCCTCACACGAATGCTCATTCGTGCCACATGCGAATGTCCGTTCGTGCCTCACGCGAATGTCCGCCCGTACCACACAAGAATGCCCGCCCGTGCCGGCAAAGAATTCCAATTTTTTATATTTTGGCACAAAAAATGCTACAAAGAAGGCAAGAACATTTTACGGGAGTTTTGCCATGAACAACGACGAGAACATCTTGAACTTGTACCTAAAGGACGTTAACAAGATCCCCCTTCTGACCAGGGAGGAGGAAGTGGAGCTTTCAAAGAAGGCTCAGGCAGGAGACAAGGTTTCGAAAGACAAGCTTGTTAAGGCGAACCTCCGTTTCGTAATAAACGTTGCGAAAAAATACCAGAACCACGGCATAGACCTGGTTGACCTCATAAGCGAGGGTAACATCGGCCTCCTTACGGCCGTGGATCACTTCGACATATCCAAGGGATACCACTTCATCTCCTATGCGGTCTGGTGGATCCGCCAGTCCATCCTCAAGGCGATCTGCGAGAAGAGCAGGGCCATCCGCCTGCCGCTCAACAGGGCCAACGAGGTCGTCCAGATTGAGAAGGTCAAGAAGATGATACGCGGCAAGATGAGCGAGAGCGAGGAGATTGAGGAGATAGGAAAGATGCTGAACATGACTCCATCCCACGTCCGCGACATGATCAACATATCCCGCGAGATGGCCAGCTTGGACAGCCCCGTAACGGCAAAGGATTCGGAGCCGGGAGCCACGCTGGGAGACTTCCTGGAGGACCCGGGCTTCAAGCCGGAAGAGTATGCGATTAACGAGTCCATGAAGGAAGACATAGCCAATGTCCTGAAGACCCTCAGGCCCAACGAAGCCAAGGTCCTGCGCCTGCGCTACGGGCTGGATGACGGCAAGTCCATGTCGCTCAAAGAGGTGGGCGATGCCTGCAAGCTGACGAAGGAGCGGATCCGCCAGATAGAGAAGCATGCGCTGGTCAGGATGCAGCATCCCTACCGCTTGGCCAGGCTGGAGGCATACGTAGCCTAATTTCAGAGGCAGGCCCACAGGCCGCCTCCCCCCGGCCGGGGAGCGGGCTTTTTCCCGCTCCTAAGCCCCCGGGTTCCAACAGATGCCAGGGGGCTTCCGCCCCGGAATGCTTTTCAATTCGCGTTAACTTTTATCTGACCCAGAACTTTTCCTATGCTGTCGTGTATCACAAGGTCGGCTATGCCGTCGCTTTCGGTCGGGTCGCGGTTTATCAGGACCAGATGCTCGCCTTGGTATGCGCTGACAAAGCCCGCCGCAGGATAGACAGTCAAAGAAGTCCCTCCGATTATCAGGAGGTCGGCCTGCTGCAGTGCCCGTATCGCATTGGAAACGGTCCCGTCATCCAAACCCTCCCCGTACAGCACGACGTCGGGCTTAAGTATTCCGCCACATCCCGGGTTGGAGCAAACGGGGATTCCCTTGATGTTCGCATGCTTCATGTCGGCCACGTAGTCAAGGTCATACTTCATCCCGCATTTCATGCATGTGTTCCTGAGGGTGCTGCCGTGAAGCTCCCAAACGGTCTTGCTGCCCGCCGCCTGGTGCAGGCCATCTATGTTCTGGGTGATTACGGCGGAAAGCTTCCCGGCCGCCTCAAGTTCGGCCAGCTTCTTGTGGGCCACGTTGGGCTTGATTCCGCTTACGATGAGCTTTGCCCGGTAAAAGCGGTAGAATTCCGTCGGGTTCGCATGGAAGAAATCCGCGCTCAGGATGGTTTCCGGAGGATAGTCCCACTCCTGATGGTACAGGCCGTCCACGCTCCTGAAATCAGGGATCCCGCTTTCG
>CAMNGY010000245.1 GCA_946538795.1 uncultured Treponema sp. | reverse complement strand
ACTGGTGGCACGGACTCTACCGGTCAGCCACTCCTATAACAGCGAAAATATTTGCAGAATCCTGCTTTGTGCTGTAAACTAGAGGGGAGGAGTTTGCATTTGGATTCGACAACCCTTTACACCGAAGAAATTGACGATCTTGAAGAGTCTGCCGCAGACCTGTTTGCTCAGGCGGAGTCTTTTGCCTTCAAAAAAAACACTCTGGCCATCATATTCATGGAGGAGGAGACCGATTACGAGGGCCTGTATGCCCTTCTGAAAGAACGCTGGAAGTTCCCTGTCATGGGCTGCACGGGCATGGCGTCGTTCACGGGCAAAGAGGGCTACTGCGACATGGGCATATCGGTGATGCTCCTGACTGCGGATGACTGCGTTTTTTCGGTCGGAATGACCGGCGAGCTGGACATAGCGAACTACAAGGCCAGGCTTGCCGCCAAGTATAAGGAGCTTAATGCGGCCCTTCCAGAGAAGGAGAAGCTGATTATCTCGTTCGGCGGCATGGTGACGAGCGAGGAGACTGTCGGAGGTGATGACCTTGTTGACACTATAAGCAGCCTGAGCGGTGGCGTTCCCGTCTACGGCGGGACGGCGGCGGACGGCTTCACCTCCAAGAACATCAAGGTCTGCTGCAATGGCAGCGTCACAAAAAACGGTCAGGTCATGGCCTTGGTGTCGGGGAACATAAATCCCCGCTTTGTCTACGTGAATTCAATAGAAAACAAAAGCTCATTCTCCTATCAGGTCACGGAAGCGAGGGGCAATCAGGTTTTCCGCCTGGGGCTGGGCAGCTTTGTCGAAACGCTTGAACGTGAGAACATGGAGTCAGAGAAAACGGACGTGCTGGGTGATTACATCCTTTCGCCATTCATTCTGACAGTGACCAAGGATACGGGCGACAGCCTTGAGGTCGCAAGGTCCCTTTCGGTGCTGAACCGTCAGAACGGGAGCGGATCCTTTTTGGGCGCGGTTCCTGAGGGCTCTGTCCTGGGTATAGGGGTTATAAGCCGTGCGGACGTGCAGAAGGCTGTGGGACTTGCGCTTGAGGGGATGAGGAAGAAGCTTGAAGACGGCGGAGGGGAATGCAAGACGATTCTCTGCGTCACCTGTTGCGCCCGCTTCCTGGCGCTTGCCGGCAACAAGACTGCGGAGGCAGATGCCCTCAAGGAAAGGCTTCCTCCTTCGTTTTCGCTCATGGGCATGTACTCGTACGGCGAGTACTGTCCCGTGACAGGCAACGTGACAGGAAAGAACTACAATATGTTCCACAACTTCACCTTCACGATGATGGCTTTTTAGGACGGCATCATGGACGGGGAGGAGCAAGGAGAGCTGGAGAAGCTCAGAATTGAGAACAAGAAGCTGACGAGGGAGCTCAAGAGGCTCAAGAAGGACAACGAGTTCCTGCGCCTGGCGAACGACCAGGCGGACAGGACGCAGGCCTTCATACAGAGGGACAGCGACAGGCAGATTTATTACATCGGTCAGCTGCTCAAGACGGCTCCCAACCTGCTCATAATTACCGACGAGAATATGTTCACGGTCATGGTCAGCGACGTGTACTTCCGCTATAGCAAAAGATGTGACCGGGACACGATACGGAGGGGAATCCCGCTCCGGGAGGCCCTGATGGGTGTGTTCCCGGAGGAGGACCGGGATGAGATTGTCTCCCGCTGCGCCCTGGTTCTGGGCGGCGAGAAGATGCTGCCTTTCATGATCGGGATGATCCAGGAAGGAAAAAGGCATGACTTGCAGGTTTCCATAGCCCAGTCGCTGAGGGACAATGCCGTGTGCGGGCTGACAATCCTTTTCGTGGACATGACGGAATTCGTGAATGCCAAGGAGAGGGCGGAGGAGGCCGACAGGGCCAAAAGCAAATTCCTGGCCAACATGAGCCACGAGATACGCACTCCTATGAACGCCATAAGCGGGATGGCGGAATTTATCCTGCGCGACAGCAATGACGAGAAGGCCGTGAGGCACGCGATGATGATAAAGTCCGCGTCCGGAACCCTGCTTTCAATCATAAACGACATACTGGACTTCTCCAAGATAGAGTCGGGCAAACTGGAGCTTATAGAGGTTTCATACAGACTGTCGGCACTCGTCGGTGAGGTCTCGAACATGATACGGATACGCCTGAAGGACAAGGACGTGGCCTTGGACTTGGATTTGGCCAAAGACCTTCCTGATTCCTTGCGGGGCGACGACGTGCGGATAAAGCAGATCCTCATAAACATACTGGGCAACTCCGTCAAGTTCACCCGCATGGGCAAAATCACGCTCAGAATCAGGGCCAAAAGGGAGGACGATGACCATGCCCGGCTCTTCATAGACATCAGCGACACCGGAATGGGAATCAAGGAAGAGGATCTGGGCAAGCTGTTCTCAAGCTTCACGCAGGTGGACACAAGGCGCAACCGTTCCGTGGAGGGCACGGGCCTGGGGCTTGCGATAAGCAAGAGGCTGGTGCAGATGATGGGAGGATCCATCTCGGTCAAAAGCACATATGGGAAAGGTACCTGCTTTTCGTTTGACATACTGAGCAAGGTGGATGACTGGAAGCCTTGCGAACGGAGCGGTGAAGAAAATCCGGCAGAAGCCCGGCAGGAAATCTTCCATGCCGGGTTTACGGCCCCAGACGCTAATGTCCTTGTGGTGGACGACAACGACATAAACCTTGACGTGGCGGAAGGGATCCTTGCCCCGTACAAGCTGAGGCTGACGAAGGCCGGGAGCGGGGCTGTTGCCATAGAGGAGTTCCTGAGGGGAAAATTCGACATAATCTTCATGGACCACATGATGCCGGTCATGGACGGCGTGGAGACGATGCGGAAGATACGGCTGCTTCCGGGCGGCAAGGATATTGTGGTTATCGTTCTTACGGCGAACGCTCTGAGCGGGGCTTCAAACGAGTACAGGGCGGCCGGATTCCAGGACTTTCTTGCAAAGCCGGTCATACCCCGCGAGATGGAAAGGATCCTGCTCAAGTACCTGCCTCCCCGCATGATAAGGGCGGGAGGATGCTGATAGGGAATGCGGTATGGCGGCCCCGCCGGAATGTGTGCCGCTGTGAATCTTGTGCCGGTGCTCTGGGAATTGCCTTTCTCCTTAGGGCTAGGTCCTGACGGTCTGGCGCAGGACGGAGATGCCGGGGTTGCCGGCCTTGTCCGTTCCGCCCGATTCCACCATGCGCAGTATGTCGCCGGGTCCGTAGGAGGCCTCCGGGTACAGGACCACGACGGCCTCGTCCCCGTCATGCAGGAAGTTGTGCTCGCCCCAGTCGGTGTAGCGGGTCGCCCCGATGGAGACGAGGATGCGGCCTGGCCGTCCTGCCGCAGTCAGGTAGGCGTGCACGTCCTCGGCAGGCCCCTCGTCCTTCTGATTGTTCAGCCGGTCTGCGATCCAGCCGGCAAGCTTTTCCCAGATGTAGCTGTAGCCCGCCACCGGGCTGTCCTCCCCGTAGGGCAGGGCCTTTCCTTCCCGAAGGAGGAAGCTCGCTATCCTGTAGCCGTCCAGGGCGCAGCCCTTGCAGAAGGAGGAGAGCGGTATCGTATGTGCCGAGAAGCCCTTGCTGCAAGGCCCCCAGTTCTTCTTCTCGCTTATCTTCCTCGCGCCGGCCTTGCGTATGGAACAGTCGTTGGAGGCCCCGAAGCAGACCGGTGAGAGGGAGGCGACGAGGCCGTCCTTCCATTCCACGTCAAAGACGACCGCGCACTCAGGCTCTATCTGAAGCTTCTCCTCGCCCTCGGGGAAGATAATCGTCCTGCTGTCGAAGGGGAACACGCGCAGGAATGCGGGGACGGCAGGGCCGGGTGCGTCAGCGGAGGCATCGTGCCCGTCGGAAGCATCGCCTGAAAAGGCGGCACTGGCTTCCGCCGCTTGCCCGCCCGGGGCGGGAATATAGGTCGGGAAGAGG
>CAMNGY010000244.1 GCA_946538795.1 uncultured Treponema sp. | reverse complement strand
CATGCCCTCCGTCACCTCCAGGACTTCCTCGCGGTTGGTGAAGGACAGCTCCATGTCTATCTGGGTGAACTCAGGCTGCCGGTCGCCGCGAGCGTCCTCGTCGCGGTAGCAGCGGGCAATCTGGAAATACTTGTCAAAGCCCGAGACCATGAGCAGCTGCTTGTAAAGCTGGGGGCTCTGGGGCAGGGAGTAGAACTTGCCGGGGTGGACGCGGGAAGGAACCAGATAGTCCCTCGCGCCTTCCGGGGTGGACTTGATGAAAGTCGGGGTCTCTATCTCAAGGAAGCCTTTGCCCGTCAGGTACTCGCGGGTGGCGAATGCGACCTGGGAGCGCAGGATGATGTTGTGCTGCATGGGGGCGCGGCGCAGGTCCAGGTAGCGGTATTTCAGGCGGAGGTCCTCGTTGGGCAGGACTATCGTGCCGTCTTTCTGGCGGACCTCGTCAATCGCGAAGGGGAGGGCATCGCTTTTGGTGAAAATCTCAATCTCTTCTGCCTCGACCTCAATTTCGCCGGTCGACATATCGGGGTTAATGTCCTTCTGCTGGCGGGCAGCAACGCTTCCTGCCACCGCGATACAGTACTCGCTCTTGAGCGAGGCCGCAGTCTCCTTAACGGCGGGCGGGGCCTTGTCGCCCACAACGACCTGCGTTATTCCGTAGCGGTCGCGGAGCAATATGAAAGTCAAGCCGCCGAGTTCCCTCGTGCGGTGAACCCAGCCGTTCAAAACAACCTTTTTACCGACATCGGCGGCCTTCAAATCGCCGCAGGTCACAGTTCTCTTAGCGTTTTCCATGATTCGCCTATGATAGCTCAAAAAGAGATTTTATGCTATACTGCCCGCATGAAGATTATCTTTACGGACATAGACGGTACTTTCCTGGATTTCGGGGGCTACATCCCCCCGTCTGCGGTGGAGGCGGTGCAGCGGGCCCGGGCGAAGGGCAACAAGGTCTTCGTCAACACCGGAAGGCCCAAGGCGGAGATAACGCCGAACATCAGCAGCGTCGGATTTGACGGCTACATCTGCTCGAACGGCTTATATATAGAAGAAAACGGCGTGGAGCTGCACTGCGAGTTCATGGATCCGGCCCTGACCCGGGAAGTCTGCCTCTGGATGGACCGGTTCAAGCTGGGCTACTTCCTGGAGGGCAGGGACGATGTCTACACGAACCCCTACTTTTTTGCGGAGACGGCGGCATCCCTGGGGCAGGAGGCCGCTGACCGGCTGGAACGTTCTTTCCCCGGCCTGTTCAGGGTCACTCCCCTTGTCTACGAGGGAATCGCGAAGATAAATTTGGTCAACCGGGACGGCAAGCTCCGGGAGCTTAAGGAGATGTTCGGGGACCGCCTTCAGCTTGCGGGCTGGACGCGGACGGGCCGGCCTGACGAGATGGGCGAGGTCACCAAGCTGGGGGCGAGCAAGGCGAAGGGCTGCCGCGTCATGCTGGAACGCTACGGCCTGACCGTGGCGGACAGCTACGCCTTCGGGGACACGGGCGGGGATGCGGACATGCTGCGCTACTGCGGGACCGGGGTCGCGATGGGCAACGGCACGGACGAGGCAAAGGCCGCAGCCGACTACGTGACCGGGACTGTCCGCGAGGACGGCCTTGCCCGGGCGTTCGAGAAATTCGGCCTCGTTTAGTTTTTTGTTGAAGAAACAGGAAATGCCATGTTATAATAGAAACAGAAAAAGTCCGGAGGTTATTTTGAAAGAGAAAAAGATTTCCCTGTCAACGAAGATTTTCATTGCGCTGATTCTTGCCATTATCGTAGGAATAGCCTTTACGTCCCATGCGGAGATAGCGGTCAAGTACATCAAGCCGTTCGGCACGATTTTTCTGAACCTTATAAAGTGGATTGTCTGCCCCTTGGTGTTTTTCTCCATAATGGCGGGTGTCATTTCTATGAAGGACATACGGAAAATAGGATCTGTAGGTGTCAAGACCGTCGTCTACTACCTGTGCACCACTGCGTTCGCTATTTCCATCGGCCTGTGCTTCGCCAGCCTGTTCAAATCCTTTTTCCCCGCGCTTCAGACCTCGGATCTTACGTATAAGGCCGCTGCAAAAGTTAGCTTCATGGACACCTTCGTGGGCCTGTTCCCGTCAAACTTTTTAAAGCCTTTCCTGGATGCGAACATGCTTCAGATTATCATCGCGGCATTGATTATCGGCTTTGCCTTGCTTTTGATCAGCAACGGTAAGGCAGACAATGACGTAAAGGATTTTTCAGCTGTAGAAACGCTCAATGACATCTTCCTGAAGGTGATGGAGATGATAGTGTCCCTTTCACCTATAGGCGTGTTCTGCCTGCTCTGTCCTGTCGTGGCGGAGAACGGTCCTGCCGTGCTTGGCTCGCTGGCAAAGGTCCTGCTGGTTGCCTACATCGCCTATGTCTTCCACATGCTGCTGGTATATTCGCTTTCGGTCAAATTTGCGGCCAATCTCAATCCCGTCAAGTTCTTCAAGGGAATGTCGCCCGCGATGATATTCGCCTTTTCTTCGGCTTCATCGGTCGGAACGCTCCCTATAAACAAAGACTGCGCCGAGAAGCTCGGTGCGGACCGTGATATCACTTCTTTCGTCCTTCCGCTCGGTGCGACGATAAATATGGACGGTACGGCAATCTATCAGGGAGTCTGCTCCATCTTCATCGCATCCTGCTTCGGCATTTCGTTGACCTTCTCCCAGCTGCTTGTGATTGTTCTGACTGCGACGCTGGCTTCAATCGGAACTGCCGGTGTTCCCGGAGCCGGAATGGTCATGCTGGCAATGGTCCTGCAGGCGGTCGGACTTCCAGTGGAAGGAATCGCGCTTGTCGCGGGCGTGGACCGCATTTTTGACATGGGACGGACCGTAGTGAACATTACGGGAGACGCTTCCTGTGCTGTCGTCGTTTCTGCCATGGAGAGACGGAAGCTGGGAAAAGGAAAAAATGCATAGCCTGTTCATGCAGCCTCAGAGATGAGTTTTATGGATTTTAAGATTTGTGATTCCATACCTGGCGTGCCAAAGTTCAGCTATGCGGAATACTCGCAAAAGCAGCATGACTATGTTGTCCTTATCCCGATTATCAATGAAGCAGGACGTATTCATGAGGAACTGAGAAGGGCACAGGCGGCAGGAGTTCCGTCCGTCGCGGACATAGTGATATGCGACGGAGGCTCATCCGACGGCAGCACGGACGAGTCCGTGCTGCGGGGCCTTGGGGTGAATTCCCTTCTTGTCAAAGATGGGGCAGGCAAGCAGGGCGCCCAGCTGCGCATGGGCTTTTTCTTCGCAAGGGAGAGGGGCTACAGCGGTATCATCACGGTTGACGGAAACAACAAGGACAGCATAGAGGATGTTCCTGCCTTCATAGGCAAGCTTCAGGAATCTTATGATCTGGTGCAGGGCTCGCGCTTTGTAAAAGGGGGCAGGGCAGTGAACACGCCGCTTTTCCGCCTCCTTTCCGTGTGCCTTATCCATGCTCCCATAATTTCCCTTACTGCCCGCCATCGTTTTACCGACACGACGAACGCCTTCCGGGCTTATTCCGCACGCTACCTTTTTGACGGAAGGACGGCAGTTTTCCGCGATGTATTCAGCGGATACGAGTTGCTCGCGTATCTTTCCGTCCGTGCGACGCAGCTGGGATACCGGGCCTGCGAGATTCCCGTGACCAGGGCCTACCCGAAGAAGGGGAAGACCCCTACGAAGATAAGCTTTTTGCGTGGCAACTGGGATCTGTTCAGGATTCTTTTTGCCAATCTGTTGGGAAAGTATGCCCCGCCTTCTGCAAGGAATAGACCATTTACTAGAGAGGCGTGACTGGCGTGACTGGGTGACGCCTTGCCTCTGTTCCCTTACTGCGGTATAATAGAAGCGGAGATTTATGGAAGGGAAAAAGCGCGTGTGTGTGGCCTTTGTCGGTGGGG
>CAMNGY010000243.1 GCA_946538795.1 uncultured Treponema sp. | reverse complement strand
ATTTCTGGCACATAATGTCCATGAGGTAGGACTTACGCTCATCGGACGGCCGCTCCACCTGCAGCCTCAGGTTCTCCTCGTCACATGCACACTCCACGCACAGTTCCCCTTCGTTCTGGGCATAGCGGTAGTCCTGTTCCTCCGCCAACAAATAATGCATGCTCTCCAAGCTCTCTTCCGAGGCCTTTTCGTCAAACTTCTGTTTTAAATACAAGCGGGCCAGAGCAATGAAGGACTTGTAGAAAAAAGTGGAGAAACGGACGTTCCGATCCCACTCATACTTTTCAACAATCCTCGCGACTTTGGGCGTTACCCGTAACAGGAAATCGTCAAACTCATCAACATCCCAAAGTTCCATCTTGAAGTAAACCTTGTTGTTGCGTACGAGATGGATTATCTCATATGCCGCAGTTCTGCTGTCAATCTTGCCACTCCTGAAATTCCTGGCAACCCTGTCCAATTTTTGCATTCTGTTAAACTCCTTATATAGCATTCAAGCTGTATATGGAGTTATATGCACTTCTTATGCCAATGGAGTTTTGAAGCAAATGCTGCTGAAACATCAAAAGAACTGCAAAAAAACTTGCAGTCAGCCAGCAAAACTGTAAAAAAACAAGCCCCGGAACTAAGCCTTGCAAGGTATAGTCCGGGGCCAGAAAGAGGGAAAATGCAATAACGCCTACAGGCTTCCAGCAGAAGACGCGGCTTTCACCGCATCCATAGCCTCCTTCGCGGCTTTTGCAAGTTTTTCCCTCCGCTCAGCATCCTTCACGTCCTGAGGAATAAAATCCTCAAATCCTTTCTCGTTTATCTTCGTGACCAGGGAGCCGTCCCCCGTGTGAACTATACGGCCTTTCACCATGACGTGGGTGTAATCCACATGCAGGCTCTCAAGAATCTTCGTGGAATGAGTGATTATCAGCAGTGCCCCGCCGACATTCTTCTGGAATTCCTCGACCCCTTTGCTGACCGTGCGGACAGCGTCAACATCCAGTCCAGAGTCCGTCTCATCCAGGATCGCAAGCTTGGGCTTGAGCATCAAAAGCTGCAAGATTTCAGACTTCTTCTTCTCACCGCCGGAAAAGCCCACGTTCAAATCTCTCTGCGCATAGGCGTGGTCCATCGCAAGAACATCCATAGCCTTATCCAGCGCCTTCTGGAAAGCCATGAGTTTCACCTTTTCGCCCGAAACCTGCTGCAGGCTTGACCGGATAAAAGTCTCCAGTGATACGCCCGGAACTTCAAGAGGATCCTGAAAACTCAGGAAGATTCCCCTTTTTGCCCGCGCATCTGCGCTTTCACCGCTTATATCCGCACCGTCAAAAAGTATACGGCCTGACGCCAGCTCATAATCCGGATTCCCCATCAGCGTATATCCCAGGGTGGACTTGCCCGCCCCGTTGGGACCCATAAGCACGTGGGTCTCCCCGGCCCCTATCTCAAGGGAAACACCGTGAAGAATTCCTTTACCGGCCACGTTCACATCTATATTCTGAAGCTCAAGCAGTTTGCCAGCCATAAAACACTCCTTTCCTTATTCTAGTATAAAGCTGGGAAAATGTACAGCCACCTTACGGAAGCCCATTCTCCTCCTGACGCACTATGAGGAAACAGGGCCGATGGGGCCGCATTTTTTCCGTTGATCGCACGTTGACCGCATAAGACACAAGCCCCATCCGCTTATAGAGCAAACAGGGTCCGGCAGTTGGAATCCACCAGGCCGCACAAGTTCCCGACATCCGTTCCCCTGATCCCGGCTATGAACTCGTAGGTATGGCTTATAAGTAGGGGGGTGTTTGTCTGCCCGCGACAAGGGACAGGAGCCAAGTACGGCGCATCGGTCTCCAGAAGCAGGCGGTCATCGGGAATGAAGCGGATAAGGCGCTCCATCTGCTCCATCTGCCTCTTTTTCGTATAGGTGACAGCACCGCCTAAGGCTATGTACCATCCTCTGTCCAAGAAAGCGCGTGCCTCATCCACCCCATAAGAGTAGCAGTGGATTATGCCCCTGTTCCAGCCTACCTCGTCAATGCAGGAAAGCGTGCCTTCAAAAGCCTCCCTGGAGTGCACGATTACAGGAAGGGACAGATCCTTTGCCAGTTCCAGCTGCATCATGAACATCTCGCCCTCCCCCTTGAAGAGGGCTTCGTCCCAACCTTCCTCGCTGCGTCCGTCCACGCCGGACGGATTCCAATGGTGATCCAGGCCGCATTCCCCCAGCGCCAGCAGGCGGCCAGGAAAGCCCCCTTCCCCCGAACGCACGCGGGCAATCTGATCGCTCAGGCTGGCAACACGCTCGTTGCGCAGGCGGATGGACTCCTCGTCCGGCCATATACCGGCGGAAAAGTACAGCATGCCCCCAGCTCTTGCCCGGACCTCATCGGAAGAAATCAGCGAAAGGCATTCCGCCGCGTCTTTCTGCCGGACCAGCAGGTCATCATGCTTGGTCCCTATGTCCAGGGCAAAAAAACAGTCCCGTGCCGCCAGATCCTCAAGCAAAGAAGCTCCCCACGGGGAACCGAATTTCTCTATAAGATAGTGAAAATGAAAATGGGTATCGGAATACATCGTTGTCCAGAAAAGCCCCAAAAGCACGAGCTTTTGGAGGCAAATGCTGCCGGGCACCGGACTTGAACCGGCACAGCGGTTACCCGCCGAGGGATTTTAAGTCCCTTGTGTCTACCAATTCCACCAGCCCGGCGACAGCATACAGAACTATACTGAATTTCAAGCTCCATTGCAAGCCAGACGCAAACGACTGCATCAAGAGGCAAGCAAGGGCGTCAGACAGCGACAAAGCCGCTATCTTACACGACTGTACAGACCGGCAAGCTCTTCCCGCCATTCAGGACGAGAATCCTTGTCCTCCCAGTCAATTATTTTCTTGATGGTGAAATGCCTCAAGTCACGCATGTTTGCAAATTCCAGGATGCCGAACCTGCCCTGACCTATATAGGTAAGCCTCTCATTATCAGCAAGCTTCTCCCGCTCGCTTAATGATGCAAGGGCGCAATCAAAGTGCACCGGCCTGCCGTCCTCCCGGCTGACAAGAGCGCTGCCCATGTCCGCTATGGGAAGACCGCACATAGGACAAACTGGCTTCTCCCCTCCTTTATAGGACCGGATGGCCTCATCCTCATCGCGCAACTGGTCTGCCGGGAGGGTGTAGGAGGAACGGAAGCTGCTCTTCTTAAAGAGCGGCTCGGCAAATCGTGGATCCTTCTTGCGGGAAGAACGGGAACCGGACTCCCTCTTGGACCTCGACTCGCCACGACCACGCTTGGACTGATATGTCTGGCGGCTCGATGCCCTCTTTCCCGACACGGACCTTCTTTCAGTACTCATGCACCGCATTATACTGACTTTACAGCCACAATTCTAGTCCTTACATGAATCTTTCCGCGCTTCTTTCAGACATAGGCGGTCTCTCCACAATCTTACCGCTCACGACCGTCGCAATGCGGTCAACGGCATTATCCACATAGTCAGTGTCCATAATCTTCTGCTTCAGCTCCGTTATACGGATTGCAATAGCTGCATTTGACCTCTTTCCAGAAGATGAGCCTGCGGCCCTTTTTTTTGTAATCGGCATTTTTGTTACTCCGCGAAACCTTTGAGTAAATAACGAACAGGTTCTATCCCACTGACATCCAAAAGAGAGAACGCAAACCTCATGTGCTCGCAATTATATTTTCGACTTCCCGATTGGAAAATTAAGGTGATAATTCTAGCTTATGTCAAATATTTTACTCGTAAACATATACTATACAAACAGATACAGCTCCACCTCACCGCCATATTGGCGGAGCTGCGGAGCAGGAGGAGCATACTGTGGGGAACTTCGGAATGGTTTACTTGAGCGGGGCGAAGTAGCCGGTCTCATCCCGGCCTGACCGGCTCAGCAGGTATGCCTCCACCTCCACGGGGAGATATCGGCGGCC
>CAMNGY010000242.1 GCA_946538795.1 uncultured Treponema sp. | reverse complement strand
AGTACGTGGAGATCGCTGAGTACGTACAGGCCTGCAAGGAACAGCTGGATGCGGCGGCCTTCGCCTATTACCAGTACATGAAGGAGGCCCCTGACGGCATGTACGCGGGGGAATGCAGGAGGGCCTACGAGAAGATCCAGTCCAAGTCCAATGCGGTCTACCTGGAGCCGTCCGAGGATCAGAGCCGCTTCTACCCCAAGGGAACGATGATTTTCGCGGAGGGCCAGGCCGGGAGCGAGATGTTCATCATCGGCAGCGGCTCCGTATGCATCTCGAAGGTTTCCGGCGGCGAGGAGCAGGCGATAGTCTACTTCAAGAAAGGTGACGTGCTGGGCGAGATGGCCCTGCTGGAGAACGAGTACCGCTCCGCCAACGCAATCGCGACCGAGGACAGCAACCTCATCGTCCTGAACCGCAAGAACTTCGACCTCATGGTGACGACCCAGCCGCAATACATCTTCAAGCTGACGGCAACATTGTCGAACCGCTACTGGTACTCCTACCGCCGCTACGGGAATGTCTGCCTGAGCGACAGCCGGGAACGCCTGGTCGATATGCTCGCGATTCAGGTGGAGATGAAGAAAGAGGTCAACATACGTCCCACGAACTACGAGACGGGGCTCAGGGTGCAGGACATGATGGTGCTGTGCAACCTGGAGGGGGCCGGCCCGGACGAGGTCCTGTACCTCCTTCAGGGGACGCAGGACGTCGCCGTGAACGGAGGGAAGGTCGTCATCAAGGACGTGGAAAGCCTCCTCAAGCAGGCCGAATTCTACCGCAAGAAGAGGGACAAGCAGAACGTCTAGGTCCATCCGGCGTTCCGGCGCCTGCCGGTTTTGTCCGGCGTGCCCTGCCGCTTTCGGGATATATATGAGGGAGGTTCGGCAGATGGTGACGATTATCACGGGCGCGTCCCATACCGGCAAGACGCTGCTTGCGCAGCGGATGCTCGAAAAATACAGGATACCCTATCTTTCCATCGACCATCTGAAGATGGGCCTGATCAGAAGCGGGAACACATCCCTTACCCCGGAAGACGATGATGAAATGACGGCTTACATCTGGCCGATAGTCCGGGAAATGATAAAGACCGCCATAGAGAACAAGCAGAGCCTCATCGCCGAAGGCTGTTATATCCCCTTCGGCTGGCGGAAGGATTTCTCTGGGGAATACCTGCGTGAAATCAGCTTTGTCTGCCTTGCGATGACGGACAAATACATTGACGGGCATTTTGACGAGATACGGGCCCACGCCTCGGACATAGAGTCCAGGATGGACGATTCGGACTGCAGCGTCGGCTGGATGAAGGCAGAAAACAGAAGATATATAGACGGATTCAAAGCGGCCGGCGAGCCGGTCAATCTGATAGACACAAGCTACGGACAGGCAATGGATGAAGCGCTGAAAGTACCGTGCGCCCGATTGCGGAACCGTCATCCCGGTTGACAAGGCAAGAGCTCGCGGGGCTGGATTCCACAAAGCCCCAACTTCTGGCCATTATTTGAATTTGTTGGCTACAACGCTCATTGATTCGACAACAAAACGCTTAAGCTTCACGCGACAAAACGCTTGAGCTTCACGTGACAAAACGCTTGAGCTTCACGCGGCAAAACGCTTGAGCTTCACGCGGCAAAACGCAGGCCGACGGGCAAAGCTGATGCCTGGATTTGGACCTGACAAAAGTCCGCAAACGGGGAAATGCGGCCCGGTCAGGATTCCCCTATAATGCAATTACAACAAGAGGAGGAAAAGCCAGGTATGGAATGGATTTCGGCACTGCAAAGGGCCATCGATTACATGGAAGCGCATCTCATGGAAGAGATCAACTATGAGGACGTGGCGAGGAGCATTTGCAGCTCAAGCTACGAGTTTCACAGGGCGTTCAGCTTCCTGACCGGGATGACAGCGAATGCCTACATCCGTAACCGCAGGCTGTCGCTGGCAGCCCGCGAGATCCTTGAGAGCGACGTCAGGATCACCGACATTGCCTTCAAGTACGGATATGAGACCCCGGAGAGTTTCACCAAGGCATTCACCCGCTTCCATGGTGTCGCGCCCAGGCTTGCGCGTGAGGAATCCTCCAGGCTCGTGCTTTTCAATCCTCTTGTCATCAAACTGACCGTTGAAGGGGGAAAGTCTATGGATTACCATATCGTACAGACAGAGGCAAAGCGGTTCCTTGCGCTGGCGAGAAGCTTCAGGAACGAAATCATCAACGATGATGACAATCACGAGATCCCGGATTTCTGGGGAGAGGTGCAGGCGAACAAGATGCTCTCGCCGGTGTGGATGCTCCGCAAGGACGGAATGCGGGACCTGTACGGGCTCTGCACGCCGACGACGGAAGGCTCGCCTACGTTCGATTACGGGATCGGCATCCCGGTCGACAAGGACACCGCGGAATTTAATCTTTCCGAACTGGAAAAAGCGGGCTTCAGGCTGTGGGACGTGAAGCCGGGCACCTATGTCGTGTTTGACTGCATGGGCAAGGACGGCGACTGCATCCGCGATACCTGGGCAAAGTTCTACAAGGAGTTCCTGCCGCAGATGGGCTACGAGGCCGCCGAGGAAAGCGACTTTGAGCTGTACTTCGACGGCGAGGGCGAGACCGCCCGCAGCCGGCCGGGGCTTTTCTGCGAGCTGTGGATCCCGGTCAAGAAGAAGGCCTAGGGGTATCTCGGGCCACTGACGGGCCACTGACATTTTCAGGGACGGCGGGAAGCCCGCCGCCCTTTCACAAGGAGCGTATATGGACAAGTACATCGAAGGAAACAAGGCGGCGTGGGAAGAGGCGTTTGACAAGCGGGATGCTTCCTGGGGAGCCGACATCACCGCGCGCATACAGAAAGAGGACTACCCTTTTTTCAATGAGGAGACGAAGGCCGTCCTGAAGAAGATTCATACGGAAGGAGCCGTCATCGGGCAGTTCTGCTGCAACAACGGCCGCGAACTGCTTTCCCTGGTGCACTGCGGAAAGGCGGCGAAGGGAATCGGTTTTGACATCGCGGAGAATCAGGTTGCCTTCGCCAACGAGAGGGCGAAGAAACTGCAGCTTCCCTGTGAGTTTGAGGCCGTCAACATATACGACATAGATGACCGCCACAAGGAGGCGTTCGACCTGGTCATCATCACCATCGGCGCGCTCTGCTGGTTCAAGGACCTGGACCGCTTCTTCGCCGTCGTCGCGAAATGCATGAAGCCTGGGGCCGGTATCGTAATCAACGAGCAGCACCCCTGCACGAACATGCTCGCCACTGACGGCGACGAAGGCTTTGATCCTGCGCACCGGAAGGAGTGCCGCTACTCATACTTTGAGCATGAGTGGGTCGGGAACGGGGGTATGTACTACATCACGCAGAAAAGCTACCGGTCAAAGACCTTCACCGACTACACGCACCCGATGGCGGAAATCATCTCCGGCATGTGCTGCAACGGGATTTTCGTGACCGGCCTGCAGGAGTTCGATTACGACATCAGCGGCGGCTTCCCTGAGCTCGATCGTCAGGGCTTCCCGCTCTCAATGATCATACAGGGTCGGAAGGCGGTGTGACGGGACAGACGCGGAGTGCTTCATGGGCCAGATGTCGGGCTCCCTGATGCTGAGGCCGTAAGCGGGTGCGCCCGCCCAAACTTGAAAATTTGCCGGCCGTGTGCTAATATTATCCTGTTCGCAGGAGGTAGGCATGGCGTTCGCGGTTGCTGTCGGAAAATCTGATTTCGCATCCCTCCGTCAGGAAGGGGCTTATTACATTGATAAGACAGAGTTGATATACGAGCTCGTCCACGATGTTAAAAACGAGGTCACGCTCTTTACCCGCCCGCGCAGGTTCGGCAAGACGCTCGCGATGAGCATGATAGACAACTTCTTCAATATAAGGAAGGACAGCCGCGCCATCTTCGAAGGTCTGGACATCATGCGGCATACGGACTTCTGCAAGGAGTGGATGAACAGCCGCCCCG
>CAMNGY010000241.1 GCA_946538795.1 uncultured Treponema sp. | reverse complement strand
GAACACTTTCTTGCCGTCGATCGAGGAGATGCAGTCTCCTCCCGTAACCATCTGTTCTGCTTTTATCCTGTAAGTCGTCGGCATGGAAACAGTATACCCGAAAAGGCGGGGACGTTTAAAGCGTCTGCGAACATCAGGCACCTGGAGGAACTCAAGCGGCTTGACGACGAGGGAAAGCTCCATTGTGTCATGCAGGCAGGAGCCGGTGATACGGCGCTGCCCGGCAGTTTGGAAAATGTGATTGCATTTTGCGGGAAGTGGACGTATAATAAGAACATCAACATATCAAGCTATTTTTTCATGTAATGTAAACTGGAGGATGTATGGCACGTCAAGTGGAAAGCGCAGAGGAACCGAGGGTTCTTGCTATAATCTTGGGCGGAGGAAAGGGAACCCGCCTGTACCCGCTCACCAAGGAGAGGTCAAAGCCCGCCGTCCCGTTCGGTGGCAAATACCGGATTGTCGATATACCGATTTCAAACTGCATTAATTCCGGCTACCGGAAGATTTACCTGTTGACCCAGTTTAACTCGGCCTCACTGCACCTGCATATCATCAATTCATATAACTTTGACCGCTTCAGCCGCGGTTTCGTTGAGATCCTTGCGGCGGAGCAGACGCTGGAGCATTCCGGCTGGTATGAGGGAACTGCCGATGCCGTGCGCAAGAACGTTGCCCACTTCCGCGTGCAGAATCCGACCCACTACATCATCCTTTCCGGTGACCAGCTGTACCGGATGGACCTGAAGAAGTTCATGAATGCCCACATCGCCTCCGGCGCGGACATCACGATTGCGGCAAAGGCCGTAAACCGCTCTGACGCATCGGGCTTCGGCATCATGAAGGTCGATGAGAAGAACCAGATTACGAGCTTCATGGAAAAGCCCGCCAAGGACCTGAACATCGATGACTGGAAGATTCCTCAGGAGTCGCGTGCCGGCCTGCCGGATGAGCTTGAGTACCTTGCTTCGATGGGTATCTATATCTTCAACGCCAAGGCGATGGACGAGATGCTCGACAACAAGTACAACGACTTCGGCAAGGAGATCATCCCCCAGGCCATCAAGAGCAAGAAGGTCAACAGCTACGTGTTCAACGGCTATTGGGAGGACATCGGAACGATCCGCTCCTTCTACGAGGCGACGCTTGACCTGACGAATCCGGTACCGCACTTTAACTTCTACGAGGAAGAGAAGCCGATTTATACCCACATGCGCAACCTGCCGCCCAGCAAGATAAACCATGCCGACATGACGGCGACACTGGCGAGCGAAGGCTGCGTCATCACGAACAGCCGCATCCAGCGGTCGGTCATCGGTGTGCGCTCGATCATCAACGAGGGCTGCGACCTGGACGGCGTCATCATGATGGGAGCCGACTTCTACGAGGATGAGGACCGCATCAAGGAGAACAAGGCGAAGGGCATTCCCAACATGGGAATCGGCAAGAACTGCAAGATAAACAAGGCCATCATAGACAAGAACTCCCGCATCGGGGACAACTGCTGCATCAACGTTTCCGGCAAGAAGTACGAGGACGGCGACCACGGCATGTTCTACAGCGCGGACGGAATCATCATCATCCGCAAGTTTGACGTGATACCTGCGGGGACGGTCATCTAGGGCCGCGTATTCCGCTAGTGACGCCTGCCGGCTCTACGGCTGCTGGCTGGCGTTAAAGGCGTTTCAAGTCATTACGGCAAAGGCCCGGCATTAAAGCCGGGCCTTGTTTTTACCGATATTCTTCATATATATGCCAAAGTTAGGGACTAAGTCCAGATTGACCTGGGGGTTATATGTTTAAAACAAAAAAACGTGTCACCGATGTTCTGTCCGCCGTGCTTGTGGTGGCGGTCATTATTTTCCTTGCGCTGAGCATCATTCCTTTGGTCGGAGACAGCGAGAACTATTCCCGGAAGTTTACCTGGATTACGGTCTCAGCCCTCATCATATCTGTGCTTCTGGTCATATACAGGCTCCATTCCAAGCTGCTCGCAAAACTGAGGCACGTGAGCCTGTTCCAGACTAAGACGGGGCTTCTGGAAGAGTTTATTGACAGGCTCAAGTTCTGCTATTCCTATGATGATTTCTACAATATAATCGGGGAGGTGCTTGAGGTCAAAGGCGACTGCTCCGTGATTTTCCTGAACAGGATCAAGAACTATGTCTTGTACAACAGTCCCGACAGGCTTACATCCTCCAAGACGACGATCGAGACCCTGCAGATGAGCTATGACGGAACCTGGAAGGACGGTTTTTATCTGATGGGCCAGAATTATGGTGTCGTCGCCGACTACAAGAAGTCCCGCGGTTTCTTCATGGTATGCAAGGGCCTGCACCTGTACGTGTTCTGCCAGTATACGCAGATGTTCGACCAGGAGGTTTACGCAGAGCTTTTTGACGAGTACTGCAACTTCCGCAAGAGGACTTCCACGATCAATGACCTGTCAGAAATTGCTTCCCTGTCCCAGGAATGGCAGCAGCTGGCCACGACCCAGCGCTCCTTCCTGCCGCACTCCATGCCCAAGATTGATCACCTGGAGCTTGCAGCCTACTTCCGCCCGTTGATCAACGTTTCCGGAGACTACTATTCCGTCCTGCCCATCTCGAAGTCCAGGACCCTGCTCATGCTGGGCGACGTGTCAGGAAAGGGACTGGCGGCCGCACTGGTCATGGGCCTGGTGATGAACACCGTGAAAATCCTTGAGGACAAGGATGACCTGCCCGGCATGATAAAGGCCGTAGACAAGGCGATCAAGGGAATGCACCTGCAGGACAAGTATACCGTCCTTTTCATAGGGATTGTGGATACATCCAAGATGACCATACGCTACATAAATGCATCCATGTCCGATCCTCTTATAATAACCAAGTCGCCCGCCGGATACAGGATCAAGCCCCTCACGTCCAACTGTTCCGTCGTCGGAATAATCGACGTGCCCGATGTGGAGCCGGATGAGGCGAAGCTTTTCCGGGGTGATGTCATATTCATGTCATCGGATGGTGTTTCCGAGGTCATGGATGATCAGGGTGTGGAGCTTGGGGACACGGAATTGTACCATGATACGATAACCAAGAGCGCGACCAAGCATCCCAAAGAATTCGTGGATGATGTGGTGAACCTTGTCATGAGTTACAACGGAAACAAGAAGCTACATGACGATGTGACTATGATGGTAGCAAAGGTGGTGGAGTAAAATATGATATTTATGATTCTTAATGTCATTGTTGCTGTTTCCCTTATCCTCTTTTCGTTTGCGATAGATTCCAAGTCCGCGACTAACAAAGATGGCAACCCTTTGGTTAATACGGTTCTTTTCCTTGCGTCTTTGTTCATCATGATGGCGATTACGATAGGCTTCTGCCTCTTTGCGCCACAGAAGCTTGCGTTTACCGTGGGTAAGCTGACTTACATGCTCATGGCCTGGTTCTGCGTGAACAATACCGTATTCATTGTCAGTTTCCCCGTTTACAAGAGGACCAGAGTCGGTTATTCCGTGCAGTGGACCTTGAATGTCGTCGCGCTCATAATCCTTTTTTTCATCAAGGGAAGCCTGACAGATATCTCGATTACGGCAGAGGGTGACTTTCATGTGGTTTCCAGCTATATGTTCTCTGGTTCCCTGGGGCAGTCGCTCAAGCTGACCTGGTTCAGCTTCTTTTGTGATTTCTTCATTTTCTTTGTGCCCTTTATAGCCTGCATAATGGTGCTGGTGAAGGCCGAGAATTCCAAGTCCGCCTTGGAAAGGCAGAAGTTCCTGCTGTGCATGGTCGGAACGCTTTCTTCTATGGTCATCTTCTTGTTCATAAAGTATTCTGCCATATATCAGCCCATGTTGATGACGCTTATTTTCGTCAGCTTCATCCCTGAGATAGTCTCGTTCATGTATGCGGAGAAGGTGAACGAGCTGTGGGACAGGAAGTCCGTTTTCAGGACATCCTTGAAATTCATCGTGAAATAC
>CAMNGY010000240.1 GCA_946538795.1 uncultured Treponema sp. | reverse complement strand
CCGAATGCCATTCCCGCACCTCCGTGGCCCCCGGAAGCGGCGGCCGCCCCTATTGCGAATGAAAGTATGAATGTGCTGGTCATGGGACCCGATGCTACCCCTCCGGAGTCAAATGCTATGCCCACGAACAAGGGGGGGCAGAAAAGCGACAGCAGCAGCGAGAGCGCGTAGCCGGGTATCAGGACCCACCACAGGCTGAACGAGTATATGATCCGCAGCATGCTGAGTCCTATGGAAAGGGCCACACCGCAGGAGAGGGCGGCCAGCATGATGCGGCGCTTTATCATGCCGCCGGAGACCTGCTCTACCTGCTCCGTCAGCACCCACACCGCGGGTTCGGCGCAGACTACGACGGCTCCGAAAATCATTCCCACAGCGACAAGCAGCATGACGTATGCCGGCTTGCCGGAGGAGGCGTAGCTCCCAAGCGTCAGCCCCAGTTTTTCTCCGGCCGGCATGAAGCCGCCCTTTGTACCGGTCAGGAATATAACCAGGCCTATGAAACTGTATGCGAGTCCCTTGAGCATGCGGCGTACTTGTGCCGGGGGCATTTTCAGCAGGAAAAGCTGGAATACGGCGCAGAGGAGTATGAGCGGCACAAGCGCAAGGCAGACTTCCTTGGTAACGGAAGGAATCTCTTCCAGAAAGACATGCAGGTCCAGCGCGCTGCTTACCTGCTCCATGCCGGATTCGCTCCCTCCGGCCCCGTCCGAATAAGACGGTGAGCGGGACAGGAGCATTCCGTAGACGCATACAGCGACGACCGGGCCTATGGAGGCTATCCCCGTAAGGCCGAACGCCTCGTCGCCCTGGCTTCCTCCGGCTCTGCCTCCGTTTTCCGTATGGCCTTTTGTTCGGACTGATGCCACGCCTATGCCCAGGGCCATTATGAAGGGAACTGTCATGGGGCCGGTCGTGGCCCCTCCCGCGTCAAAAGCGACACCCTGGAAGGCCGTGGGCGAGCAGAATGCCAGGATGAACAGGAGGACGTAGCAGACTATAAGTATGCAGTTCAGCTTCAGCGAAAGGATCGTGCGCAGGAGTCCCAGCATCATGAAAAGGCCTACGCCGGCAGCAATCATCATCACCAGACCCCACTTGCTGACAGACGGTGAAACCCCGCGTATCTGATCGGCAAGCACCTGCACGTCCGGCTCGGCAATCGTGACCAGAAGCCCGATTATGAATGCCGCCGAAAGCAGGAGGGGCAGGCTGCGTCTGGCTGTAAGGGCGGCCCCGCTCCGTTCCCCTAGCGGGGTTATTCCCAAGTCCACGCCGGCCAGCAGCAGGGTCAGGCCCACGACTACAAGTATGCCGCTGAGTATGAAACGGATGGTAAGCCCTGTTCCCAGGGGGGCGAATGTCAGGGACAGGACCGTCACTATTGCGACGACAGGAAGCACAGATGCGGCCGTCTCCTTGAACTTCAGGAAAAGATTCACGGGGTCAGTTTAGCACGAAGAGTGAGGCTGTTCAATGCTTCCTATAGGTAATTTTGCTGATTTCATTTTCATGCCCATCTGCTATTCTAGGCTTATAAAATCGGAGAAGTGTATGATTGAGAAAATACCGTTAGTCAAAGACTTGTATACGGCGGATCCCTCTGCCCATGTGTTCAATGGAAAAATCTATATCTATCCCTCTCACGATGAGGACATCGATGTAGAGAGCAATGATAATGGCGACCAGTACGACATGGTGGATTACCATGTCTACGAGATGCCAGACGCGGAGACCCTTCCCAGGGACTGCGGCTGCGTCCTGTCGCTGAAAGATGTCCCCTGGGCTTCCAAGCAGATGTGGGCGCCGGACTGCGCGGAGAAGGACGGGAAGTATTACTTCGTTTTCCCCGCTCGTGACAAGAAGGGGATGTTCCGCATAGGCATGGCCACGGGAGACAGCCCCGCCGGTCCGTTCAAGGCCGAGCCGGATTATATAAAGGGGACGTACAGCATAGATCCCTGCCTGTTCCCCGATACCGACGGGAAGTTCTACCTTACGTTCGGCGGGCTGTGGGGCGGCCAGCTGGACCAGTACCGGAACAATGCCTGGAGCGCCAGCAACAAGGAGCCGCAGGGGTCGGAGCCTGCCTGCATGCCCAAGATCGCGCTGATGAAAGACAACATGAAGGAGCTTGCGGAGGAACCGCGTGACCTCGTGATCGTGGATTCGAAGGGCAAGCCCCTGACCGGGGGCGACGAGGTGCGCCGTTATTTCGAGGATCCCTGGCTGTTCAAGAGGGGCGACACTTACTATTTCTCCTATTCCACAGGCACAACCCATCTCCTGTGCTACGCGACGTCAAAGAACGTTTATGGACCCTATACCTACGGAGGGGCATTCCTTACTCCCGCCCTGGGCTGGACGACCCATCATTCCATACTTGAATTCAACGGCAAATGGTATTTGTTCTACCATGATTGCGAGCGTTCGGGAGGAGTCAACCAGAAAAGGAACGTGAAGTTCTGCTCCCTTACCTTCGAGCCTGACGGGAGCATACGGCCGATTGACGGCAGCCTGAAGTAAAACTCGGGGGGATGTAAAGGAGGCGCATTATGTCCGACATTGAGAAAGAGCGTTCAGAAGAGATAGAGGCCTTGATAAAGGCCATGACGCTTGAGGAGAAGGTTTCCCTCATGCTGCACGACAGCATGGGCGTCGACAGGCTGGGTATCCCGCGCTACAACTGGTGGAACGAATGCCTGCACGGGGTTGCCCGCTCCGGGCTGGCCACCGTTTTCCCCCAGGCTATAGCCCTTGCGGCTACTTTTGACGACAAGCTTGCCCAGGAGGAGGCCGATGCCATCTCCACGGAAGCCAGGGCCAAGTTCAACGAAGCCAACAGGGCCGGCCTTCGCGAGCGCCAGCGGGGCCTGACCTTCTGGACTCCGAACATAAACATTTTCCGCGATCCCCGCTGGGGCAGGGGCATGGAGACTTACGGTGAGGATCCATGCCTGACGTCCAGGATGGGGGCGGCATTCATACGGGGCCTGCAGGGTGACGATCCCGATCACCTGAAGGTCGCGGCCTGCGCCAAGCATTTTGCCGTCCATTCGGGGCCTGAGAAACTCAGGCACGTGTTCAATGCCGTGGTCAGCAAGAAGGACCTCTGGGAAACCTATCTCCCCGCCTTCAAGGCTGCCGTGGATGCCGGAGTGGAGTCGGTCATGGGGGCATACAACCGCACGCTGGACGAGCCGTGCTGCGGGAGCAAGTTCCTGCTGCAGGACGTGCTTCGCGGAAAGTGGGGGTTCAAGGGCCACGTCGTGAGCGACTGCTGGGCCGTCCGCGACTTCCACGAGGAGCACAAGATAACGGCGTCCCCGGCTGAGTCCGCTGCCCTCGCAATAAAGAACGGCTGTGACCTGAACTGCGGCTGCACCTATCCTGCCGCGGTGGAAGCCGTCAAGAGCGGGCTTCTGGACGCAGAGAAAGTGGATGAGTCTGTCCGCCGCCTGCTCATGACCCGGTTCAAGCTGGATATGTTCAGCGCGTACGACAAAAACCGTTGGGGCAAGCTGGGCAAAAAGGACATAGATTCTGCGGAGCACCGCGCTCTTGCCCGCAAGGTAGCGGAAAAGTCATTTGTCCTGCTCAAGAACAAGGACCAGCTGCTGCCTCTGAGCAAGAAGCCTAAGCGCATCCTTGTCATGGGACCTGCCTCCACGGATGTGAACGCGCTCCTTTCAAATTATTACGGGGTGAATTCCCGCATGGTGACCTTCATGGAAGGAATGGTCGCCAAGAGCCAGGAGATGTCCGGCGTCACGATAGACTACGTGCAGGGCTGCCTGATGTATGGCCCCACCACCCAGAACGGATGGACTGTCGGTGAGGTGGAGCACGTGGATGTCGTCATAGCCTGCTTTGGCCTGGACAACGCGATGGAAGGGGAGCAGGGGGAGTCCGTTGCCTCTCATGAGGGCGACAGGGACTACATAGAGCTTCCGCCCTGGCAGCTTGAGTACCTGAAGGC
>CAMNGY010000239.1 GCA_946538795.1 uncultured Treponema sp. | reverse complement strand
AAGGCGGTGGGCTACACTCTAGCTAGATTGTAATGCCTACTCCAGATAGGAGAGGCTGCTTTCGGCAGGATATGGCAGGAAACGGGGCAGCAAGGCCAGAAACCGCTTCCGCAAGCTGCATATAGTATAGCACATTTTCGGCTGGGGTGCAATCATGCCGGAGAGGAGGGTGAAGCCTGTTTCTTTCCAATGCAAGTTTCGTTCTATTGACCGTCAACAGCTGAGAGTGTGATTTTCTTATAGAAATCCTTCTTTGTATTTGGGTGTGGCTCTAATCCGATAATCGTTATGCCATTCTGATTCGGTGCATACACCCAAAATACGCGACCGGCGGCAGGCTTGTTGTTCTCAAGGTAGGACTCCCAGACCTTCATTCCATAACGTTTCGTAAGGGACTCTATGTCGTGCGTATGGAGACCTGTATGACGAGGATTTATGGAGAGCAATTTCATAGTCTTTCCAAATTTCTGATACAAGGACTGCTCAACCTTCGTTGCCTTACCATCTTTTACTTTCTTTCTCAATGAATCCCAGAAATCCTTCATTTCCGGGATTCCCAGATGAATTGCATACATGGTTATGCTTCAAACTCCGTTAAATCGACAGGTTCAGACACAATACCCTTTTTCAGGTTCTCTACAGCGGAATCCATCATTGAAAGTGTTTCTGCTTGGATTTCAAACGGGGCAACCAGTTCGCGGGGTTCAAGAACGATGCGTCCATCCTCAAATTCCTCGACATGGTAGTACTCATATTTTGAGCTTCGGAGCGTAATCCTCTTCTTTACGTCAATCTTCGTATCGTAACTTCTTACAGCTGTGAGCGGCATACGGGTCTCCTTAGTGGGTATTCCCACTTATACATATTAGCACATTTTCGGCTGGGGTGCAATCATGCCGGAGAGGATGCCACGAAAAACTTCAAAAACACAGCCCTAGGGTGGGCGGGAGCAATCTAATCAATCTAATCACATCTTGACGAGAATGATTAGATTGATTAGCCCCCCTCACTCGTCCCGGTCGTCGTAGTCGCCGCGGTTGTCCCGCAGGCTGGACCAGCCAGCGGATTTTTCCAGCAGCATCTCCGCGTCCTCGTGCCCTTGGAAGCGGGTCCATGCCGCATAACGGGGCGACAGGCTCCGCGCCACATCCTGTGTGCCAGAGCTGTCCTTGTTCTTTTCCTGCAAATCTTCTTTTCCGTCTGCCATACGCCTAAAAGAGCACCCCCTGTCCGCTCATAATCTGAAATCATATCTTACATTTATAACTGCTGTTTCATTGTATCATTTTCCATGCAGGATTTCTATAGCGCGGCAAGGCGTGTGCAGCTCGGATTCCCCGTGTCCGCAGGGGCTGCGGCCGGAACGCAAAGATGAAGCCGTTCTCTCGTCCCGGTGCCGGCCCCTCGATTTTATTCCCGTTGCCGGTTCCTCTGTTTTACCCCCAGCGCAGCACTTGACTTTTTTTTCCTTTCTCGCTAGAGTGAAGAAATCTAAATCAAATTGAATGGAGGTTACTCCCATGGATAACAGTGTACTGCTTGCTTTTAAGTGCGGAATGACTCTCCTTTCTCGCAAGACGAAGTAAATTCCCGCTTAAAAGTACCAGCATTTCCTCGCAAAAGTCCGCACATACCCCTACGTGCGTTTTGTCGTGTTCGGCATTCTTCATGTGTGCATGCCGAATCGTACAGCTATCATTGTTGATTGTTATGAACAAACTTAATCTGACGGGCTACGTGAGAAAGTACGCCCTATTCTACCTGATCGCCGTCATCTGCATGGCGGCAGGAACCATGCTGGACCAGGTCGCGCCGATTATCATCCAGCATATCGTCGATGACGTTCTCGTCGCCCACAAAATGGAGATGCTGAATTTCCTGCTGCTCGGAATCCTGTCAATCGGCGTGGGAAGGTGCTTCTTCCAGTACGCCAAGGAATTTCTCTGCGACCTGGCGGGAAGCAAGATGGCCTCGGAAATCAGGATAAACCTCTTCGGGAAAATCCAGAGCCTCTCCGCGAATTTCTTTGACGGCATAAACAGCGGAGAGCTGATGAGCCGCGTGAAGGACGACGTGGACCGCATCTGGGAAATAGCGGCCTTCATGGGCATCCTGATGGCGGAAGTGGTCATACGGACCGTGTCCACCCTCTATTTCATGATGCGCATAAACTGGCAGATTGCCATCATTCCGGCGGCGGGTATGGTCATCGCGGGAGTCATCGCAATCCTGATGGAGCGCAAGCTGGACGGCCTGTACGGGGCTGTCGCGCAGGAAGGCTCGGAGATGAACAACGTTGCGGCGGAGAACCTTGCCGGGGTACGCACCGTCAAGGCATTTGCCCGCGAAGGATTCGAGGTTGCGAAGTTCCACAAGCACAACCAGAAGTTCTACGAGCTGAACATAGACCTGAGCCGAGTCTTCGTCAGGTACAACCCGATTATCCAGATGATAACGAGGCTGCTCGCTGTGGCCTCCCTGCTCCTGGGCGGCCTTGTCGTGATGAAGGGCAACCCGATCCCCGGCGGCAAGCAGATGAGCGTCGGGGAGCTGATAGCCTTCATCGTGTACGTGAACGGCATGTTCTGGCCAATGGAGATGCTCGGCTGGCTGACCAACGGCTTTTCCAGCGCGAAGGCGAGCGTCAAGCGACTGAACAAGATTTATGCGGAGATGCCCGACATCACCGACAGGTCCGGGGGAAGCACGCTTGACGAGGAGCTTTCCGGCGCGCTCTTCTCCCAGCATGACCTGAACGGTGACATAGAGTTTGACCACGTGAGCTACGTGACGAGCGGGAAAGCGGCACAGCCCGGCGATGCGGGAAATGACGGGGGCGATGCGGAAAGCGGAAAGCCGACCGCAAGCGCCGTCCCCCGCAAGATTCTTGACGACGTGTCCTTCTCCGTCAAGGCGGGGCAGACGCTCGGCATCATGGGGGCGACTGGCTCGGGCAAGACGACGATAATCAACCTGCTCAAGCGCATGTACGACGTGACGGGCGGGAGCATCAGGCTGGACGGAATCGACATCCGCGAGCTGCCCCTGCCCGCCCTGCGCCGCGCCGTCTCCTGCGTCATGCAGGACATCTTCCTGTTCAGCGATACGATTGAGGGGAACGTGCGGCTCGGCGAGCGGGAGACGATTACCGTGCCGGAAGTCCGGTCAGCCCTCACGCAGTCGCACGCCGCGGAATTCGTGGACAAGATGGAGGAGAAGGAGCAGACCGTCATAGGCGAGCGGGGCGTTGGCCTGAGCGGAGGGCAGAAGCAGCGGATTACGATTGCCCGCGCGCTCGCACGAAAGACGCCCGTGCTCGTGCTGGACGACTCGACGTCCGCGCTCGACAGCGAGACGGAGCAGGAAATCCAGCAGGTGCTCGCGGGACTTTCCGGCATGACCAAAATCATCATCGCGCACAGGATAAGCGCGGTGCGCAAGGCAGACAAGATAATCGTCCTGGACAAGGGCCGGATCGTGGAGGAAGGAACCCACGACGAGCTGCTTGCACGGGGCGGGCTGTACAAGGAAACTTACGACAGCCAGTATGGAGTGAAGATATGAACAGTTACAAGATAGACGAGCAGCAGGTTCAGAAGTCCAGCTTCGAGACCATGCCGCGCTTGTTCCGCTACCTGTTTAAATACAAGGGGCGGATTGCCCTCGTGCTCCTGATGATGGCATTCGGGACGACGGTGGACCTGGTGAACCCGCTCCTGAACGAGCGGGCGGTTGACAGATACATAATCCCGGGGGATGTACCCGGCCTCCTCGGAATCGTTGCGCTCGCCGCCGTGCTGAACACCCTCGCGGTGCTCGCGATGAAGATGCGCATGATCCTTATGGCAAAGACGAGCAACAAGGTCATTCAGGAACTGAGGCAGGAGCTCTACGACCACATACAGGGCCTGGACCTCGCCTTCTTTGACTCGCGGCCGTCGGGCAAGATCCTCGCGCGTATCATAGGCGACACGAACTC
>CAMNGY010000238.1 GCA_946538795.1 uncultured Treponema sp. | reverse complement strand
CTTATGGCGTTTACTGACAACTTCGGACACCCCAAGGGGCTGGTGGGACGGCTCATGCTGGTTATTATGGATAAAGAGCACTTCCCGATGGCCCGGTGGGCTTTGGAGCAGCTGAAGTTTCCCCAGTCTGGCGAGATAGCCGACATTGGATGCGGGGGCGGATACAACATGAAGCGGATGCTGGAAAGAAGCGGCTCTGCAAAGGTATACGGGATTGACATTTCCGCAGAAAGCGTGAGGAAGTCAAAAAAGGTCAACAAATCCGAGCTGGGAAAGCGCTGCGAAGTCTTTCAGGGGAGTGCGGAAAAGCTGCCGTTCAAGGACGGGCAGCTCGACCTGGTGACGGCATTTGAGACCGTATATTTCTGGAAGAATATCGGAGACTGCTTCAAGGAAGTGGCCAGAACCCTCAAAAACGGCGGGAAATTCGCCGTCATCTGCAATTACGGCGACCCTAAAATAGACTGGGAAAAGAAAGTTCCCTGCATGACGCGGTACACGGAAAAACAGCTTGCGGAGCTTATGAAAGGGGCCGGTCTCAAGGATATCGTGATAAGACTGCATGAAACCCTCTACCTCGTGCAGGGGACAAAATAATTTTGGGCTGTGTAAGGAGACGGCATGAACGACGCGAAGAAAACGATGGAAACGAAGCTGGTCTTCAAGGACGTGCTGGCAGGCCGCTTTCCGGCGGACGTGGCAGAAAAAATCTGGGCGGATGCCACGGAGCGGCTGGGCGCGATGTACGCAGGTCATCCAGATTTGCCCAAGGGTGTGAGGGCACACACTGACTCGTTCATATTCCCGGCGGCAGCCATATACCTTGCCGTCAAGCAAGTGTCGCCCGACTCAGCTTTTGAGATAATGCAGGACACCATGCGGAAGATAGCCTGCCAAAAGGGCGAGTCGCTTGCGAAGATGACGAGGCACCGTTTGTTCGCCCGCTTCTTCCTCGCCATGTGGAATCCCCTCAGCCACAAGATGTTCGGCGAGTCCGCGGGATTCAGGAACGTCTTCTACCCCAAGAAAAAAGGCGAGTTCAGGATGGACATAACGCAGTGCCCCTACAAGACATACCTCACGGAACAAGGCTGCCCCGAGCTTACCCGCCTTTTCTGCGACAGCGACGTGTACGCTTACGGGAATCTTCCGAACCTCTCGTTCACGCGCACGAAGACGCTTGGAAGCGGAGGGAACCTGTGCGATTTCCACCTGGCCGTTCAAAAATGAATCCTGAGGAACAGGAAAAAGGAGGATGCCCCTTATGAAAAAATCTGTCTGGGACAGGTTTGCCCCCGTCTACTCTCTTGCGATGAAGTCGCAGAAGCATATCTACGACTACATGTACTCGCACATATCATCCGCCGTCGCGGGAAAAGAGATGCTGGAACTTGCTACCGGGCCGGGGCTTATAGCCAGGCAGGTCGCGGGCTCCGCCAAGCGCGTCGTCGCGACGGACTTCTCGCCCAAGATGATCGAGCAGGCCAGAAAGGGGCAGCCTCCGGCGAACGTCAGCTTCGAGATTGCCGATGCAGCAAACCTGCGCTACGGGGACAAGTCCTTCGATGTCGTTGTCATTGCGAACGCCCTGCACGTCGTGCCGGACCCGGCGAAAGTCCTCTCCGAGATAGACCGCGTGCTCCGGGACGGCGGCATGCTCATCTGCCCCACCTTCATTCACCGGGCGGCGAACAGCAAGGAGAACCTGTGGGCAAAAGTCCTGAAAGCTGTCGGCATCCAGTTCGCGCACCAGTGGACGGCTGACGAGTTCCGTTCGTTCATCGAAACAAACGGCTGGAAGATTACTGCCGGAGAGGTCGTCCCCGGCCGCATCGACTTGTTCTATGCGGAGTGCGTCAGGGCCTGACAGCACCCGCAATTCTGGCTGATCATTCGGGCAGCATCCGGTAAAACCTGCCTGCCCTTCGAGAATTATAAGCCCACGGATTCCCACTTCCCAGTTCCTCATCCTCTCAAGCACAGCCTTCCTGCGTCAGTCGGACCGCACGGAATGACAGAAAACTGTCAAGCCAGACTGGAAAAAGCAGAATATGATAATATTTCTCAAATTCTATTGACTATCCTCCTTGTTGTCGCTAATATGATAACCGTTATCAAATTGAGCAAAAAAACGATATACAGGAACAATTATATAGAACAAAACGAAGGAGCAAAGGAAATGCAAAAGGCACAGAAGAAACCTGTCGTCCTCATTACGGGCTACCTTGGGTCTGGAAAGACGACCCTTCTGAACAACCTTCTCCGCCAGGAGAAACGTAAGGTTGCCCTCATCGTCAACGACATGGGGAGCATAAACGTGGATGCGGAGATACTGAAAAAGAACGGGACAAACGTGACCGAATGCCCGATGTTCGAGCTTCAGAACGGATGCATCTGCTGCACCCTGCGCGACGAGCTTATCGAACAGATTGAGAAAATCTCCAAGCTTGACTCGGTGGAGGTCGTATTCGTGGAGGCATCCGGCATAAGCGATCCGGGGGCGGTCTCCGCAAGCTTCCTTGCCTACGAGGAGGACAACCCGAATACCAACGTCTACCTTACCTCGGTGGTCACGGTCGTGGACGCGGACAGGATTTACCGCGAGTTCCTCAGCGAACTTAAGCAGAAGAAGAAAGACGAGGACAAGGTTGACCAGAACAACCTTACCGACGAGGAGATTTCCACGCTCATTGTTGATCAGATTGAATTCTGTAACTTCATCGTGCTGAATAAGTGCGACCTGCTGGACGAGGGACAGCTTGCGGAGGTTGAAGCCATAGTGCGCGAATTCCAGACCCGCGCCCCGATTATCAGAAGCGTGAACGGCGAAGTTGACATAGACCAGATTATGACGACGGAGCCGTTCAACTTCGAGCAGATAGACTCCTCTTCCGCAATCCAGAAAGCCATCAACAGCCTGAGCGAGCCTGACCGCGCGACGCAGGGATGCACCGGCGAGTACGGCATCTCCTCGTTCGTGTTCGAGGAAAAGAGGCCCTTCAACCGGGAAAGATTCACGGACTTCGTTAACAACCACTATCCAAAAGAGCTTATCCGTGCGAAGGGCTACATCTGGTTCAGCGATGCTGAACAGGACGTGCAGCTCTTTGAGCAGGCGGGGCGCAATTCTTCCGTCATGCCCGTCTCCTACTGGATTGACGCGCTCGTGGAGGAGCAGAAGAACGCCTATCTGGAGGAGAATCCCGACGTCAAGGAAAGCTGGGACGAGGAATTCGGCGACAGGGAGAACCAAATCGTAATCATCGGAAAGGGCTATGACAAGGAAGCCATCAGGGCAGAGCTTGTCAAGTGCCTTGACGAAAAAGCAATAGCGTAAAAAGCATAAAAATGGAGGAAATGATATGAGCATTAAAAAGTTCATGATTGCGGGCATGATGCTCGCGGCTGCCGGTATGGCTTTCGCAAAGACGAAAATCGTGACCACTATTTTCCCGGAGTATGACTGGGCAAGGGAAATAGTCGGCGACAAAGCAAAGGATGCGGAGATAACCCTTCTCATCGGCAACGGAGTTGACCTGCATTCTTACCAGCCGTCCGTCAAGGACATCGCAAAAATCAGTACGGCGGATATATTCATCTACGTCGGCGGAGAGAGCGATGAGTGGGTGGATGATGTCCTCAAGAACGCGAAGAACAAGGATATGAAGGTCATAAACCTGCTGGAAGTCCTTGGCGACAAGGTGAAGGCCGAGGAAATCGTCGAAGGCATGCAGGCTGAGGAAGAAGAGGAGCATGAACACGAGCATGCCCACAGCTCCGAAATAGATGAGCATGACATAAAGGACAGGAGCCTTTCTGAATTCAACGGGAAATGGCAGTCCCTTTATCCTGTCCTCATGAACGATGCTCTTGGGGAATATGTCGAGCACCAGGCAGAGGAGAAAGGCAAGTCCGAGGCTGAGATGAAGGCCGAGATTGCCGCCAAATGGAACTGCGGTGCCAAGCCAATCAAGGTGAGCG
>CAMNGY010000237.1 GCA_946538795.1 uncultured Treponema sp. | reverse complement strand
CGCCCTGGGCCATGACCGCGCCGGCAGCCGATGGCTGTGAGGCCGCGCTTTTTGCCAGCAGGGGCTTTATGCCGTCCAGGGCCTTCTTGACCTCCGCCGGGGAAACGTACTCCTTGAGCCAGGTCAGGCGGCTTACGGCCAGCTCCATCTCGTAGCGGGTGCTGAGCGAATAGCGGATGTCCCGGTAGAGCTTCATGAATATGTCGATCGCCCGCTCCACCTGCACCGAGGACCAGGCATCCAGCACTTCCTGGGAGAAGGCCGCGACGTTGTGCCCCAGCAGGGCCTCTTTTGTGACCCCGCTCTTTATGAGGAGGAGGCTGCGCAGGTAGTCCGCGCAGTTTGAGATGAGCTGCTCCACGCTCACGCCGTTCTGCATGTGCTCATCCAGCTTGGCCAGGGCCTCGCCCTGCTTGCCCGCGACGCAGAGGCCGAACAGCTCGTTCAGCCGGTCCACGCCGACCAGGCCCAGCTTGTCGCGGATCTTCACGTAGGTCATCTCGTCGCCTGAGAAGGCCGCCACCTGGTCAAAGAGGGTGTAGGAGTCGCGCATGGAACCGCCGGACTCGCGGGCTATCCAGTAGAGGGCCTCGTCGTCCGCCCGTATGCCTAGCTCCTGTGCCGCCTGAGCCAGCTGCTCCTTGACCTTTTCCACCGGGACCAGGCGGAAGTTGAACTGCTGGCAGCGGGACTTGATGGTCATGGGGACTTTCTGCAGCTCCGTCGTCGCGAAGATGAACACGACGTATGGCGGCGGCTCCTCTATCGTCTTGAGCAGGGCGTTGAACGCGCTCGTGGACAGCATGTGGACTTCATCGATTATGTAGACCTTGTAGCGGCAGGAGTTGGGCGGGAAGAGGACCTCGTCCTTTATCTGCCGCACGTTGTCGACGCTGTTGTTGGAGGCTCCGTCTATCTCTATGACGTCCAGCGAGGAGCCGGCTGTTATCTCCTTGCAGGCCTGGCATTCCCCGCAGGGGGAGGCTGTCGGCCCCTTGGCGCAGTTGAGCGCCTTGGCGAGGATTCTCGCGGTCGAAGTCTTTCCGCATCCGCGGGGGCCGGAAAAGAGGTAGGCATGGGCGATGCGCCCGGCATTGATGGAGTTCTCCATCGTCTGGGCAACGAATTCCTGCCCGACCAAGTTTTCGAATCGTTGCGGCCGCCTCCGGGTCGCAGTCACTTCATACGCCATTCCGTAAGCATAAACGAAAATACGGAATTCGGCAAGATGTAGGGCGGGGCAGGCGTGGCGGGCATCCCCGCGGGCATAAAAAAAGACCGCCGGAAAGGCGGTCTTATCGGGTGAGCGGAACTCGAATCCGCGACCACTAGTCCCCCAGACTAGTAAGCTAACCAACTGCTCTATCACCCGTAAAGTGAAATCATAATATCAGATTGGAAAATATTAATCAAGAGGGTGGAACCCGTTTTTGGCGGACAACGCGCCGGTCTGTGAAGGGACGTCCTATGGGGCCGGGCTTCCTGGCCGGCGCAACAGAAGCTGGGTGTCCGTGGGGCGGACAGGCCCCTGTCCGGGTAATGAAATGGCCCGTGTCCGGGTAGTGAACAGGGACGTGTTCGGGTAGTGAACAGGCCCGTGTCCGTGTGGCGGACAGGGACGCGGGCTATCTCTTGCTGTTCTTGAACTGCGTGTCCATCTTTTCGCTCAGCTCCTTGATCTGTACTTCGTCCGAGACGGAGAAGAGCTTAAGCTCGTCGCTCTCGAAGTTGGACCAGTCGATGATGCCCTCGCTGTAGTGGGCCAGGAGGTCGGCGAAGTGGATCAGGCAGGTCAGCTTCTTGTGCTCGTCGCTTGCCGAGGCCGTGTCGTGGTGGTAGCGGATGACCTGGACTATGGCCTCCGGGAAGTTCCACTTTTTGGCGACGAGGGCGCCCACCTCGCCGTGGTTCACGCCTGCGACCATCCGCTCGAAGAGGTCGGGGCTTATGTCCTTTTCCTGACAGAGTTTTCCCATCTTCTCGTAGATGTCGGCCGTCGCCGTGACGAAGATTATCTTTCCCATGTCGTGCAGGAGGCCGCAGACGTAGCTGTCCTCCACCAGGTGCTTGTCTTCCGGGGCGTGGAAGTAGGAGCGGGCGAGGGTGTAGGCGTAGAAGGCGACCCGGTACGAGTGATCCCAGAGGGCCTTCTTCTTGGGGTCGGACTCGACCATAAGGGCCTGCATGGATCCGACGGAGAAGAGGAGGTTGCGGATTCCGCGTATGCCCGTGAACTTGACCGCCTCGTCTATGCTGGAGCATGGGGTCGCGAGGGCGAAGGCTGCGGAGTTGACCAATTTCAGCAGCTCGCCGGTCAGCGACACGTCGTTGGAAATCTTGCGGGCTATGTCGGTCATGCTGGAGTCGGGGTCGTTTATCAGGCGGTTTATCGCGTTGATGTTCTCCGGGAACTCCGGCAGCCCCTCTATGAGGTCCACGAACTTCTTGGACAGGGAGTTGAAGTCCTCCATGCTCTTCTTGCTGAAGGGCAGGATAAGGCGGGTTATCGTCTCGCCGTTCTCGCTGATGACCTGGTAGTTCTCCTCGGTCAGGCCAATCTTCTTGAGCATCAGGACCATCATCGTCAGGCCCAGGCCCGCGCCCTCGGACTCGTCCAGCATGGCGGCCATGCCTTCTTCCAGGCTGTCGAACATGGTCGCCCTGGTTATCTTGTCGTGGATCCGCTTGTATTCGGTGACGTTCAGCTCGCATTTGTTGCGGGTCTCAAGCTTTATCTTGTTGTTGGCGGCCTGGAGGGTTATCTTGATGTAAAAGCCCTTGTTCTTCTGCAGTTCCAGCCAGAACTTCTGGTTGTTCAGGGTCTCGGTCTTGAAGGCTTCCATCCCCTTCTTGTAGTCCTCGGGGTTCTCCAGGTCCAGGCCCTTGTCCTCGAAGTAGACCCTCTTGGTGTTCGCCTTCTTGCCGTTGTTCGCAAGCTCCTTCATGCAGAATGAGAGGGTTTCGGTCATCTGCTGCTGGTTCAGTTCCTTCAGGAACACTCGTATCACATCGTCAACGTAGGCCTCCACCTTCCGGGGAAAGGTGTAGGTCGTAAGCACGAGGGGAACGCCGGACTTTATGGCGTTCCTTATCATCTCAACATTTACCGGAATACTTGACTTGGCCATACAATTTCCTTATCGGAGCATTTTCGAACTTTCGTTTACAGCTTGTCTATGAGCATGGAGCATTTGCCGGACGGTATGGGGAGGGTCTTCCGTTTCTTGTTCAGGATGTCGATCGTGAAGTAGTAGAGCTTCTCGCTTTCCATCTGGATCTCCCAGCCCCTGCTGGACTTGTTGCTGAGTATCGTTATGAGGTTGCGCTTGAGCGACAGCTTCTCTATGCCCATTATCTCCAGGTTGGGGATGACCCAGTCAACGGTCTTGCGGGGCAGGCTTATGCTGAGCCCGATGACGTTCTCGATCATCAGGGCTATCGTGGAAAGGCCCAGGAAGTGCAGGAACCTTTTGCGCGGGAAGGAGGGGACCGTGCTCCATGTCGCGGGGCCTTCCTTGTTGGGCAGGTATGCCTCGTAGAGGTCGCCCTTCTTGGACGTGTCCACCGGGCTTAGGCCCTCAAGCACGTAGTAGAGGTGGCGGATGGCGCACTCGCGGGCGAAGCCGTAGCGCTGGTACTTCTCAAGCCCCTTGATTATCATGAAGTTGAAGGTGGGGAACACCGAGCCGCGGAAGGCTTCCCCGGCCTCGTTGAAGAGGGGGTCGTCGGCGCTCAGCGTGGGGAAGGGGTGCTCCGTGCCGAATGTCTGGGGGTTGGACAGGTGCTGTATGAGCAGGTCTGCCCTGTCGGAATTCGGCAGTTCCGCCAGGAGGGGCCAGAATCCTGCCACGGTCTTGCGTGGAAGCTGCTTTTCCTCCTGGTCCAGGTCGTGGTAGAAGTTCGTCTCAGGGTTCCACATGAGGCGGTTTATGCGGGTCTTGAGGCTGAAATAGAGCTTCTTGTACTGGAAGCTCAGGTCCTTGTCGTTGAG
>CAMNGY010000236.1 GCA_946538795.1 uncultured Treponema sp. | reverse complement strand
AAAAAGTGTTAAAATGTCAACATGATTACTTATGTGGCGTTGTGCGCCGTTGGTGCGGAGCGGATTCTTGGCAACGAGCTGAAACTCTTGGGCTACAAACTTGCCGGGAACAATCCCGGCAGGGTTGCGTTTACAGGCGATGAGGATGCGATGTACAGGGCGAATTTCTGTCTTCGCACCAGCGACCGGGTCTACATTCAGCTGGCTTCTTACGATGCTCCGGACTTTGATGCCCTTTTTGAGGGGTGCTATGCCGCTCCCTGGCATGAATATCTGAGGGTAAACAGCCGTGTCCATGTGGACAAGGTCAGGACTTACCGCTCATCGCTGGAGAGCGAGCATGCCGTGCAGGGCATGATACAGAAAGCCATCTACCAGAAGCTTTGTGACAAATACAATGTTTCCTCCATGCCGGAAAGCGGTATGCAGAGCGATGTCCGTGTATACATAGAGAATGACTGCGCGCATATACTGCTGGACACCAGCGGTGAGCCGTTGCACAAGCGTGGTTACAGGACTGCCGGTGTCCTTGCTCCGATACGGGAGACCACAGCGGCTGTCCTCTTGCAGGAGCTGTTCTGGAAGCGAAAGCTTCCCTTGCACGATCCTTTCTGCGGGAGCGGGACCATACCCATAGAGGCTTTCCTCTTTGCGCATGATATAGCTCCTGGCTTGGGAAGGGAATTTGCCTATACAGGTCTGAAAGTTTACGATGAGCGGCGGGCAGTGGAGATAAAGAAGGAGCTTGCGGGTAAAATCCGCACTGATGTCCTTTGCCGCATATCGGGAAGCGATATGGATCCGGAGGCTGTCAGCAAGGCCCGGAAGAATGCCGAGCATGCTGCAGTGATGGCAGGACGTGCTTTGCAGATGATTGGCAGCGATGCGAAGCTGGAGCGTCCTGTCTTTACCGTCAGCGATGTGGCGGATGCGAAGGCTCCGTGCGAGGATGCGGGCGTCCTCTTGTGCAATCCCCCCTACGGAGAGAGGATGGGCAACGAGGCTGAGGCATCTGCCTTGTATGGCAGGATGGCCGCCATGTTTGACAATTTCCCTGGCTGGAGCGTCGGAGTGATTACCAGCAAGAAGGGCTTCCAGAAGGACATAGGGCATTATGCCGACAAGCTCAAGTCCATAAAGGCCGGAAACCTGGACACTACCCTGTACATATATCAGAGCAGCTAGTTTCGGCATGTAAAATGGCGGTCCTGATTGAGCACGAGAAACGAAAGGCAGAGATCCTCGAAAAAGCCTTCTCCCTTTTTGTGGAGGAAGGCTATGAGGACGTGACATTTCAGAAAATAGCGGACCGGTGCGGCATAACACGGACTACGCTGTATATTTACTTCAAGAACAAGCGGGAGATTTTCCGCTGGAGCATAAAGCAGCTGCTTTCCAGCATAGAGCAGCAGATTGTCAGCATTGCCCGGACCGAGGGGATAAGCGCGGCTGAGTGCTTGGAAAAGACCCTTTGCATAGTGCTGGATGAATGCGAGCGCAACGTGAACTTGTTCAAGGTCTTGTTACCTTATCTGCTGCAGATGCAGAAAAGCGGCGGTAACGTTAAGTATGTGATTGAGCGCAGAATTGTGAAACTTCAGCATTTCATAAACGTTATACTTATAAGGGGAAGGGACAGCGGGGAATTTGACCCGGTTCTTTCCATAAAGGATATGTACGCCCTGATCCTGTCGGTGGTGGAAAGCGCGGTCTTCCGCCTTGCCGTGATAGGTGCGAGGGACTTAGCCTCTTCCCGTGCGACCATGAGTTTCGTGCTGGACAGAATAAGGGGGGGGAGATCAAGATAGAATGAAGACGATATTGTTTTACGGAGCCTATTGCTTCTTGCCCCTGCTGGTTTTTATCTGCTGCGTTTCCATCCTTTCCAAGGAGTACAAGCTTTGGAAAGCCTTGCTTTCGTGCCTTCTGGGGATGCTGACCGTCATTCCTATTGCGGTACTGCAGTCCGCCATAAACGGCAGCAAGCTTTTGAACCTGAACGGCCTGCATGGAATTCTCATAAGCGCGATAGTTCTGAACGGGCTTGTGGAGGAGTGCGTCAAGGCTCTCCTGCTGTTCTTGTTGCCCATTTCATCGGAAAAGGAGCGCAAGGCAAAGAAAGCTTTCTTCCTTTGCTCCCTGACCGCAGGACTGGCCTTGGGCTGCCTGGAGTCGTTCATCTATCTCATTGCGGGGACCCAGCGCATAGGCTTGCGGATGGTTACGGCTGTAGTCATACATACGCTTTGCGCTGGCCTGGGCGGGCTGTTCGCATTCAGCGTGCGGAGCAAGGAAGTCCATATTCTCCCGCTCGTATTTGCGGTGCTGACACATGGGGTCTACAACTATTTTGCGGGATTCGGCGTCGGAAGCATATATTTCTACATCTCATTCGCCGCCATCCTTTTTGCGGCCATAGAATGCCGTGTGCGCTACACGCGGGAATAATGAAAAGCTGCGAAAGCAGGTTTTAAGGCTGAATAATACGTGATGGTGCCAGTTTCAAAAGTGACCGGTTTTTGAAACCGCTTCGTGGCATTAATCAGCCATTCTGAGCGTGCAGTCCTATTTTTCTATCTTCCGGATCAGCTCTTCCAGGTCTATCTGTATGAAGCCAGACCTCTTTGTCTTGTAGAAGTTGTTCTCTTCCCAGGCAACTATCAGGTACTGGCCCGAAAGGGCGACTTCGCCGTATGAGTATCCGGCCTGCAGCAGGGGGAGCCGGAAAGCCGAGATGTTGCCGTCCTTTCCCCTCCTGAGGTAAGTGGTCCCGTCCGCGAATACTATGACGTCAAACCCTGATTCTGTCTGTGCCAGGCCTTTCGCATTCAGAGTGGAGTTGCCCGTGCCCGCCTGATAGTAGTTCTTGGGGCTGGACCCGCTTCCGTCCCGCCAGGTGACGTAAAAGGAGAACTTTGACGGTATGGACGAAATGAGGGTCTTGAGCCGGTCCGGTGCGGACGAGAAAAGCAGGGGCATGCTTATCTTCTTGTAATCATCTTCCGTCGCGCTCTTGAACAGGAAGCTGTCGCTTGAAAGCAGGGCAGGGTTCAGGTCCGTCAGGTTCATCAATGGCTGCCAGATGAAGTATTTGAATTCTATCTGCTGTTCCTTTCTCTTCTTTGAGGCACAGGTCCAGCTTTCCCCGTTCCAGAAGAAACCGACTATCTCTTCCTCGTTGTCCATTCCCAGGTTCTGATAGCTTACCAGTGGATAGAAGAGACCGCTGCGGGGATTGAAGTCCAGCAGGAACGGACGTTCCCCGCCGTCGTCAGCATCGGAGCTGTTGAAGAATGAGCTTTTGTACAGGTAAAAGACTGGTAAACCGTCGCTGAACACAAGGGAGTCGGCCGTAAGCTTGCTGAAATAGCTGGTGTCGGTGAAGAGCTTTATGTCCCCGCCTGAGAATGCAAGCAGTCCCAGCCGGTTCACAAGGGCGAAGGCCTGGAAGTCACCTTCTCCGGCCTTATCCGATGGCACGCTGGATGCGGAGGATATGCGTATAGCTTCTGTCCATGGTTGTTCCATGACTTGCGGGGCGTGCTGTGGCAGATCAACTTCGTTGAATCCGTCCGGACTTAAGTAGAACCATTTATGGCTTTTCTTTACGAAAGAAACTTGCTGTAAATCGGATATTTCGTTTCCTGCCGCGTTTTTCTTTTCGTTTCCGCAGGAGATGAAGGCCGCGGATATGGCGAACATGGCCGCCATCAGGCATACTGTATTATTTCTTGCAACTATACTCACAAGGATATTATCGGCTTTACGAGGACGGAAAAAATCGCTTTCCTGAATAAAAAACAGGGGCAGAAGGTTTTTGGGGTGGCCCGGCATCGGATTCTGCTGGAGCCAGCTGGGAACAAGGGCAGAAGGTTTTTGGGGGTGGAGGCAGTTTCAAAAGTCCAGACGGACTTTTGAAACTGGTTCGGTGGGTCTTCCATGAACCAAGACTACAAGTATGGCCCTAAAGGACTACAGGCGGGGTGTCACTGATGCCCCAGCCATC
>CAMNGY010000235.1 GCA_946538795.1 uncultured Treponema sp. | reverse complement strand
GGCAAAGAACCCTAAAAAGTCAAGCCATTATGAAACCGTCCGATGGATTTTAAAAGACCTAGCCAAGCTTCCCATGACCATATTCGTCATAAACAAAATGGATGATGTCATAGACGTCACCGATGATGAAGAATATAAGAATATGGCAAAAATCAAGATGAACACTCTACGGGACAAAGTTAAGGAGGTCGCAGGATTAAGTGACTCTGAGTTAAAAGACCTCAAGATATGCTGCATCTCTTCAGACCCGGGGGAACGAGGATTCGAGTTCTGGAAGGAACACCGGGATGCATATGAAAAAAGATCCCACATAGGCACACTTGAAAAAGAGACGAACGCTGTCTTGCAGTCAACATCCGCCGACTCGCTTTTGACGGAAACCGGCTATTCAGTCCTGAGCCGCCTTGTTTCAGACAAAGTTGCCGTAATTACGGAACAGCTTAATCTTATCAACGAGCGTATATTGCCCAATCTGGAAGAAAGTATACGGCGGTGCAGCAAGGATATTGATGACACAAAGCAGGATATACTCCGTGACAAAACATCTTTCAAACGAAAAATAAATGACTATGAACAGTCGCTGTTGACAGGACTGAGAGCCTGTACCCCAGAAACACTGTCTGCGTTCGTAACTGACAAGCTTGGAATAAAGGGGCAGGATGTAGGATACCGAATCGAGCAGGAAATCAACCTCATTGCGGATGAGACAATCAACAGCTCCAAGGACAGTCTTGGCAGGCTTTCAAGGACCTTTGACAAAGAGTTTGCAAAAAGAGAAGCGTTTGTTGATGCGGTAACAACAAATGCTGCAAAGCTTTCTTCTTCTGCATTGAAAGGTGTCGGTAAGCTTCCGCTGGACAAGATGAAGCTTGCCATCACATCAGGCAGGAATGTGTTTGCAAAAGTAACGGGCAACGCCATAAAATTCAAGCCTTGGGGGGTCACAAAACTTGCCTCAGGCCTTTCAAAAGGCTTGCCCATTATAGGTGCCGGAATAGAGGTTCTGACGAACGCGATTTCCTTGTGGAAGAAAAACAACGACAACAAGAAATTTGCAGAGGCAGTTTCACAGCTGGAAACAAACATCACCGGAATGTTCAAGGAGGTACAGGACAGTGTCGCTACCGATGAACAATTTATAAAGCAGTTTGCTCCTGGAATATTCGATATGGAAAGACAGCTGGAAGAAGATAAAAATTCTCGCCAGCATTACATCGAACAGCAGGAAAATATCGGAAAGTGGAAAGAATCTGCAAAAGCACTCCTGCTGCCGGCACCTAAAGCGTGATGAAGTGTTCCTATGAAAGCTACGGTACTATTGTTTGTTGCCGCCTTTCTTCTCGCGTCCTTTGCTGTTTTCCTGAGGGGAAAACTCAAGGACGGGGAGCGAAAGATTCGGGCTGGCCGGCAAAAGCTTGCCAAATATGACAACTGGTTTGTCGAGATTTTTTTCTCTGACAAGCTTTATGCCGGTAGAAGGGATTTGTCGGAGGGCGAAAAGAAAATGTCGTTCTGGAAGGTGATATTTGCCTTGTCCATAATACTGTGCATCGTCTGCATTGTTGCAGCGATAAAGATACGGAGGTAAAACCATGACGGAAGTAAGTGATGAAAAGGAGCTCGGAAAGGCTTTGAAAGAAAATGCCGTTGAGATTGTTATTACAAAGGATGAGCTTGGAAGACGTGTTACAAAGATTAAAGCAACAGGAAACGTTGCATGGGGAATAGCGATAGCTGCCATAGCGGTTGCCGTAATTGCGATTATTTCTGCACCTGCAACAGCAGGGGCTTCTGCTGTAATCAGTGCCGCCGCGGCGCCTGCCGCCATTGCAGTTCTTGGGACTGGTGCAACAGCTACTGCAATTGGAATAGCGGTTGCAGCTGGTGGTGTTGGTGCCCTAAATTCACTTAGGAACTATAAACTCGAAAAACGTGACGGAAAGACTGTTTTAATTAAGAAATGAAGAGAAATATCCAGCAAAGAGAAGCTTAGTCAGATACAATTATGTTTAAGGCAATATTCCGATTATTAAAGGCGTCAAAGTTCGCAAAGATTCTGCTTGCTTTGGTATATATAATCTCTCCCGTCGATTTAATCCCGGAAGCCCTGCTCGGGGCTGTGGGTCTTATTGATGATGGTGCCGCTGCCATTTATCTTGTCAAAACTTTGGCGACAGATAGTGCGGGCAGGTTCATCTTGCCCCGGCTTTCGCGAGGGGCAAAGGGGGTGTTGAGATTTTTCCTCGTTGTACTTGCGGTTCTTGCAGTCGTGGTTGTTTTGGGAATGCAGGACTAGCATTAGCATAACGAATAAAATGCTATATAGCAGGAGATTTTATGCTTATGTCTAATTTAGTTATGCCAACTTTTGAAGAAATGTACTTCGACTGCAAGAACTGCGGGCACATGTTCCAGGGGCGGGACTGCGAGAAAGGGCTGCTGGAGAAAATCGCCGGAAGGCAATATCCGCTGCCCCCGTACGGCCTTCTGGGGTCAAAGTGCCCCGAGTGCGGCAGTCGCAAAACGGAGAAGAACCCCGGCGTGGTCTACTGAACGGCAGGCAGGACGGGGGAGTGTTCCCCTGTCTGTCCTCACTGTGGACTTTCCGCCCCGTCCGTGCTATGATGAAGCTATGAACGGACTCAAGCGTTTCCCCATTGGTCAACAGGACTTCGCCCGCATTCGCCGGGACGGATACTATTACGTGGACAAGACTGCACTGGTCTACGATATGGCCAGCTCCGGCAGCGTCTACTTCCTGAGCCGCCCGCGCAGGTTCGGCAAATCCCTCCTCGTCTCCACCCTCAAATGCTACTTCGAGGGCAGAAAAGACCTGTTCGAGGGGCTCGCAATGGAGGGACTGGAGAAAGAGTGGAGGAAGTACCCCGTGTTCCACGTGAGCTTCTCCATCACCAAGTACAATGACTTGAACAGCCTCCAGGTGACTCTTGACAACATCCTGTATGAGTGGGAGCAGCTTTATGGCGTCAACAATAGGAGCGGGAACGAGTGGGGCAACCGTTTTGCGGCCGTAATCAAGGCTGCCTATAAGAAGACCGGGGAAGAGCCGGTCGTGCTGGTGGACGAGTACGACGCGCCCCTGCTGGACACCATGGACAACCCGGAGATGCAGAAGCGGCTGAAACTGGAGATGCGCAAGTTCTTCAGCCCCCTCAAGGATTTGAGTGGGATTCTCCGCTTCGTATTTCTTACTGGAATAACGAAGTTCAGTCAGCTTTCGATATTCAGCGAGCTGAACAACCTGAACGTGATAACGATGAACGACCGTTACGCTGCAATATGCGGAATCACCAGGGAAGAGCTGCTGAGCCAGATGCAGCCGGAGATACAGGCACTGGCGGACAAGCAGGGGCTGACCTACGAGGGGGCGGTGGATGCGCTCGCGAGGAAGTATGACGGCTATCACTTTACCAAGCAATCTCCCGACGTGTACAACCCCTTCAGCCTGATACGGTCGCTGACGGACGGGGAGCTGGACAACTACTGGTTCTCAACGGGGACGCCGACCGTGCTGACTTATCTCATCAAGAAGTACGACATAAACCCGGACGAGCTTGACCGGGGCTTCCCCGCGACGACGGCCATGTTCGACGCTCCGGCGGAGGAAGCCGGCGACCCCGTCCCCATGCTCTACCAGTCGGGCTACGTCACGATAAAGGGGTGTGACGGCTATTCCTATGAACTTGGCTTTCCCAACGAGGAGGTGCGGCTCGGATTCCTGCACTGCCTCATGCCCTATTACGCGGCGGAGACGGTGAGCCAGAACGACATCTTCCTGCTGAAATTCTGCCGCTTCCTGCGAGAAGGCGACCTAGAGCAGGCAATGACGATCATGCGTTCCTTCTTCAGCTCCATCCCCTACAACGCGGAGAAGCAGGACGAGAACCATTACAAGACCGTCTTCTTCCTGATAGCCCGCCTCTGCACGCCCTTCGGAGTCAGGACCGAGGAGGCGAGCGCGGCAGGTCGCAGCGACATGGTCGTGG
>CAMNGY010000234.1 GCA_946538795.1 uncultured Treponema sp. | reverse complement strand
GCCCCTGCGACGGACGACGGGACTGCCCCGAACCCCCCGGCAGTACAGGCGGCCGTCATCGGGATAGGAATCAACATCCGGGCGGGAAGCTTCCTGCCCGAGGATCTGTCGGCAAAGGCGGGCGGCATTGCGGACGAGGCCGTCCGTCTGGGCTGCCCCGAAAGCAGGGCCGCCTCCGTCACCCGCGCCCGCCTGCTGGCCTCGTGCACGGCGCATATACTCAGCATACTTACGACAGGCGAGGACATAAAGGAAGAATACGCCTCCCGCTCCATACTCACGGGCAGGGAAGTCACCGTCATACCCCTGGTCGGTGATGAGAGAAACCGCTACCGCGCCCGGGTACAGGGCATAGGAAGCGGTCTGGGGCTCGTCGTCCGCATGCAGGACGGCGAGGAGAGGCTTCTGTCCAGCGGCGAGGTCTCCCTGGAGCTGCAATAGCAGGGGCAGCGCGGGGCCGGCAAGTCAAACCTTACGCCCGCGCCAACCTCACGCCGTAAATAAAGAGCCTTGAAGCAGCGCTGGCAGTTCCAGAGTTACCTCGAAAAACTGAGGTTTTTCGAGGTTCCCTAAAGAACGTCCAGTGAGAGCGCGTCCTGGGATCTGATGTCTGCTGGGAATTTAAAAAACAAAAAGAGAGCCGCAGCTCCCTTTTTTCATGTGGGCTATTTATATTCCGAAGGAATATAAAAGCATTTTGCGGAGCCATAAGGCTCCTTGTTAGCAGGTTGACAAGATAAATTAACCAGTACATTCACTATACCACAATCAAGGTTGCGTGTCAAATTTTTTGCCCCTTCCTGGAATGGACACCGGCTACCTCTATGATTTTGCTTTCACACATCCAGTTTAAGTGTTATAATAATGTTATGAATTATCGTCTTGGTCTTGATTTGGGAACTAATTCCATCGGATGGGCGGTCTATTCCCTGGACAGCGGGAACGAACCGTGCGAGCTTGTCGATATGGGGGTGCGCATATTCTCGGACGGGCGCGACCCCAAGACAAAAGAGCCCCTTGCGGTGGCACGGAGAATAGCGCGCGGCCAGCGCAAGCTGATTTACCGGCGCAAGCTCCGCAGGCGGGCAATGTTCCGCCTTTTGCAGGAGCAGGGCCTGTTCCCGGCGGGCAAGGATGAGGCGCGGAAACTGAAGCTGCTGAACCCCTACCAGCTCCGTATCAAGGCACTCGACGAGAAGCTTGAGCCGCATGAGCTTGCCCGCGTCCTGTTCAACCTTTCGGTCAGGCGGGGATTCAAGAGCAACCGCAAGGACGCTACTGACAAAGATGAGCCTGTCGCCTCAAAGTCCGGGGAAAAGCTTTCCCAGGCCGATATGAGCAATGAGCTTTCAAAGTCCGTCAAGGACTCCGGCTGCAGGACGCTCGGGGAATTCTTATGGAAGAACCAGGACAAGAACCATGGAATCCGCTTTGTCCCGGGGAGGATGTCGTATTACCCGCTCAGGCAGATGTACGTCGACGAATTCAACGCAATACGCGCCGTGCAGGAGCCCTTCTACAAAACGCTGGACTGGGATACGGTCTTTGAGGCGGTTTTCTTCCAGCGGCCGCTGAAGCCGCAGGAACGTGGCAAATGCCAGTACATGGCAGACAAGGAGCGCACGTTCAAGGCCATGCCCTGCTCCCAGAGGCTCCGAATGCTTCAGGAAATCCGCAACATGGATTACCAAAATGAGCGCGGGCAGAAAATTCCTCTCTCGGAAGACGACGAAAAGACGCTTATTTCCCTGCTGGACACGAAGGACAAGGTGTCGTTCGACGCTTTCAGGAAAGCCCTGAAATTGCCCCCCGCCTGTACGTTCAACCTGGAGTCCGACAGCAGGACGAGCCTGAACGGAAACTCGACCGCCGTAAAGCTCCGCAACAAGAACCGCTTCGGGGAACTTTGGGACACGCTGTCTCTTGAAGAGCAGGATTCCATCGTGGAAAAACTCATTACGGCAGACGAGGACAAGGAAATCTTCGATATGCTCGCAAAATACCCCCTCAGCGACGAGCAGAAGGTGTCCGTCGTAAAACTGCAGCTCCCGACCGGCACTACAATGCTCTGCAAGGAAGTTTCGGAACGGCTGGTTCACAAGATGGAGGAGCTGGGCTGCAACTATACGACCGCCAAACAAGTCCTCGGCTACAACGACGACCAAAGCGTGGAGAAATACGACCTGCTTCCCTATTACGGAAAGGTTCTCGTCGGCTCCACTATGGGAGGCAACCCCTCGGAGCCTGAGGACAAGCCTGAGCGCAGGTACGGCAAAATCAGCAACCCGACAGTCCATGTCGCGCTCAACCAGACCCGCACGGTCGTCAACGCCCTCATAAAGGAATACGGGAGGCCAGCGCAGGTTGCCGTGGAGCTCTCGCGCGACCTGAAGGCAAGCCGTGATGCAAAGGACGCGATGGTCAGGAAGCAGAACGAGAACAGGAAGCGGAACGAGATACTGAACAAGAACATCCGCGAGGGCTATGGCATCTCCTATCCCAACCGCAATGACCGCCTGAAGTTCCGCCTGTGGGAGGAACTCGGGGCCTCTGGTTTGCCCAGACGGTGCCTGTACTGCGGCAAGACGATTTCCGGTGCAGAACTGTTCACGAAGAACATCGAAATAGAGCACATCCTGCCCTACAGCCGGACGCTGCTGGACGCAGAGTCCAATTTGACCGTGGCACACGCGAGCTGCAACGCGTTCAAGAAGGAACGCTCGCCATACGAGGCCTTTGGCTCCAGCCCGGCAGGCTACAGCTGGGCAGGAATCCTTGAGCGGGCCAACCAGCTCAAGAACCCCGTCAAGCGCGGTCGCTTTGCCGTCGATGCGATGGAGAACTTTGAGAAGGACAGCGGCTTCATCGCCCGTCAGCTGACGGACAACGCCTACCTTTCAAAGATGGCGCTCAGGTACCTGCACAGCGTGTGCGATACGGTGTGGTCGGTGAACGGGGGCATGACCAAACTGCTGCGCGACAAGTGGGAGATTGACTCCATCCTCAAGCGCAGGATTGATGACAAGGAAATTGCATATTTTGAGCTGAAGGAGGAGCAGATCGGCGAGTACAAGAAGAACCGCTACGACCACCGCCATCATGCCTTGGACGCATCCGTAATCGCGCTCATAGACCGCTCGCTTGTGAAGGAAATCTCAACGCTCAACGCCCGGTCCCAGAAAAACAGGATAGAAGTACCTCCCATGGCCGTTCCGCGCACGGAGCTGCAGGAGAAGGTGCGTCACATTGTCGTCAGTTTTAAGCCTGACCACGGGGCGGAGGGCAAGCTTTCCAAGGAGACTCTCTTGGGTAAAATCAAGAGAGAGGAGACCGTGGACATCGCCAAGCTTGAGGAGAAGGACATTCCCCTCATCAAGCACGAGAAAGTCCGCGCGGACTTTGAGCGTGAGCTGGCAGGAACGAAGGACATCAAGCTTGTCCGAAAGGCACTCAAGGACATTTACCCGCAGGTAAAGCTCTACCGGGAGTACTTTGTCGCCCGGGGGCCCATAACAAGCCTTTCCGAGAAGAACATCGGTGACATCGTGGATGCCAAGATACGTTCCCGCCTGCAAAGCTTCGCCGACTCCCACAAGGGCGGGAAGTTCGAGGATGTCCTTCAGGCCTTCAGCGAGGAGACCGGGATAAAGAAGGTCCGCTGCCTGAACCGCGTGCAGACACCCATCGTCATAAACGGCAGTACTCCCCGATACCTTGCCCCAGAGGACTACTTTGCGGCCATAATATGGGAAGTTCCGCCGAAGAAAGCGGGGGCCAAGCCGACGTACCAGGCCCAGTATATCCGCCGGGACGAGGTCGGCAAGGACAACAAGCCCAAGGATGGTGTGTCAAAGGCCCCGCACCCGGCTGCCAAGAAAATCGGAATCCTGCACAAGAACGACTACCTGGAGTTCAGCGACAATGGTGTCTGGTATAAGTGCAGGGTAGCGGGATATTCCGCAACACGGAATAACCTTGATATTCGTCCTGTGTTCGCAGTTACGGATTGCAAGG
>CAMNGY010000233.1 GCA_946538795.1 uncultured Treponema sp. | reverse complement strand
GAAAGCTGGAATGCACAGACCTGCTCCGCATTTCCCGCCTCGCGGTCCTCAAGCAGCTCGCCGATGCAGAGAACAACCTCAAGTCCCTGATCAAGGGCGCGACGGACTTTCTTGTTTATAAGCTCATCGCTCTCGCCGATCTCATGCCGCCTCTCGCTGTGACCGAGTATGACGACCTGCACGCCGATGTCCTTGAGCATCTCCGCAGAAACCTCTCCCGTATGGGCGCCGTTTCCGGTCGCCGCCATGTCCTGGGAGCCAAGCAGGATATTGCTTCCCTTAAGCACCTGCGCGACAGCATCCAGATAGACGAAGGGAACGCCCACCATATATTTGTTGCTCTTTCCCTTCAAGGCCGCGACGAGATCCTGAGCGAGCTTGACCGATCCGGCCTTGTCCAGGTTCATCTTCCAGTTGCCAGCGATATAATGTGTCCTAGGCATATCATTCTCCTGTATAATGAAGTAGTTTCATTCTATCGGAAAGCAAAAGGTTTTTCAATTAGGGGAAAAACATGGCGGAAGGCACAAAGAAGTACAGGCCCGTACTTTTTTTCCCACCATCAGACACCTCCGTTCACGTTCTTCAGGTATTCCTCCTTTGAAATCATCAGGTCCTGCATCTCCTGAATGGTCACAGGGGAAAGCTTGAACCCCGACTCCACGTATTCCCGCCCCGCCCGCTCAAAGCATGCGGCTTTCTGAAGGGCAAGGGGACTGGCCGCCGGAATGTTCAGGAGAGGAGTCTCAGGGACATACACGGTCGTCAGGTTCCCGAACGAATTCCTCAGCTGGAGGTCCAGCCCCTCAAAATTGTGCTCATAATTCGGGAAACCGCACCCGCTTATCACGACCGTATGAATCTTCGAAAAATCCATTATCGGGACATGGCGGGTAACGCCGTCCACGACCTCCATCCTCATGGAAACCAGAGGAATCGTCCTGTCCAGGACAGCCTTCAGGTGGGAGGGCATGCCGTAGCAGTACAGGGGAAAGCTCCATATCAAGACATCCGCGTTCCGATAGAGCGAGAGAATTCCGTTCTGGTCATCCTGCATGACACAGTTCCCCGTTCCGGTCTTCCAGCAGCCGAAGCAGCCCCTGCACGGCATCACGTCCTTTTCAATCACATTGATGACATCAACGCGGACAGGATCCGCGCCGTCAGCCGACTGCATTCCGCGCAGAAACGCGCTCGTCAGGACCATCGTGTCGCTTTTCTTTTTGGGACTCCCGTTCAATACAAGTACATTCATTTTATAACCTCGCTTATCTTTATAGTATACAATTCATCATGATTATCCAGTGCATACAGGGAGCAGCCCGCAAGCTGCCAGATCGTGAAGGACGGAGCCTGCTCGGGATAGAGGGGCATCGTGATTATCCTGTCATAATAGACCGCAAAAACCGCCGCTATGAAATCAGTTTTCTCCATGGCATGATCCATCGTGACGTAGAATTCCCCGTCCGTCTCCAGAACCGACGATTTCAGATTACGAAATTGCCCCCCTTTCTCCCGGAGCTTGATTCCTGACAGCCTCTTTCCGCAGCAATTCAGCTCAACAGTGCTGGTCGAGGCAATAAGGTTCCCGCAACAAGCGCACCTAAAAAAAGTAAGGTCCCTCAGGTTCCCCCCACAATACTTTTTACTTGGTAGCTCTCCCGAAAGAATGCTCGGTATGTCTATTCCCAAGGCCCTGGAAAGCTCGCTCAGAATCGTGATGTCGGGACAGCCATGACCAGTCTCCCACTTGCAGACAGCCTTGTCGCTGACGTGTATCATTTCGGCCAGGTCCTTCTGCGTCAGCCCCTTCTGAGTCCGCATCTCCAAAATCAATTTTCCAGTTTTCTCTGCATTCATAGCTCAAGTGTAACCGATACGCATGGGGAAGTAAATCTACGGGGCGTAGAGCCCCGAAAAATAATACACCTCCGGCGTTATGAGGCCAGAGTCATGACATCGGCGACCTCAAGTTCTTGTAAACTCCGGGTTTCTATGCTATCCTGTAATCATGTTCAGCGTATCACCCCTTTTTTCCAACGACTGCGTGCTTCAGCGCGGAAAGATAATAACAATATTCGGTGAAGGCAGCGAAGGTCTGGAAGTGCAAGCCGTACTGAAGGACAAGGACGGTGTCATAACCGCCAAGAACAAGGCCATCTCAAAGAACGGCAAGTGGCGGCTATATCTCGGGGAACAGAAAGCCATGACAGGTGCTACCCTGGTCGTTTCCTGCAAGGAAAGCAAGAGGGTCTTCTACAACATTGCCATAGGCGAAGTCTGGCTGGCGGGCGGCCAGTCCAACATGGAATTCGAGCTTGGCAACTGCAAGGAGGGGCCAATAGAGCTTGAGAACGAGACAACTCCAAACGTCCGTTTCTTTTATACGAAAAAGAATTCCTGGATGGACAAAAAATTCTATGAGGAAGAACGCTATAACTCCTGGCAGGTCTGGGGCAGCGAGGAGGCGCACGCTTGGTCGGCAGTCGGATACTTCTTCGCGAAGAAGCTGGCAAGAGACCTTGGCGTAACGGTAGGAATAATCGGCTGCAACAAAGGGGGCACGTCAGCTTCCTGCTGGCTGTCGCGGGAATCGCTCGAAGAGGACACCGGACTCAAATCCTACCTGGAAGAATACGAAGAGGCCGTAGGCAAAAAGAGCGAGGAGCAGCAGCTTAAGGAATTTGACGAGTACGAGAAGGCGCAGGCCTCCTGGGACAAGAAATTCGCCGAGCTGCAGAAAGAAACAGAGGACATAACATGGGAGATGGCGGAAAAAAAGATAGGCAAGAACCCCTGGCCAGGTCCGATGTGCTGCAAAAATCCCAACAGACCCACAGGCCTGTACGAGGCCATGGTTGCCCGCACAGCGCCGTACACCATCCGGGGCGTCCTTTTCTATCAAGGGGAAAGCGATGACCATAAGCCCGGACTTTATTATCGGCTCTTCTCCAAGCTTATAAACTGCTGGAGGAAACTCTGGTCCGACGACTCACTGCCTTTCGTATTCGTGCAGCTTCCAATGCACCGCTACGAAGGAGACGAGGACTTCAGGAACTGGTGCCTCATCCGGGAAGCCCAGGAAAAAATAGCCGGCACAGTCAGGAATACAACGCTTGCCAGCGCGCTGGACCAAGGCCAGTACAACGACATACACCCGAAAGCAAAAAAGATTCTGGGCGAACGCATGGAAGTTTCGGCCCTGGACCTGGTGTACAGGCAGATACGGAAGGAGGAAGCCGTAAGCCCGTCCCTGAAAAGCTTCCTGGCCGAAGACGACAAGATGATCCTGACCTTCAACAATGCGATGGAAGGCTTCTTCTTCAAAAAGGACGAGGACGAGCTTTCACATTACATGCATCTTGAAAGCTTGGTCGGGAAACAGGTCCCGGACGATTTCAGCGGCTTTGAGATAGCGGGACCGGACGGCATCTACTACCCGGCAAAGGTTGAGGAGGTGGAAGGCCAGACGGACAGGCTGGTACTTACCAGCGACAAGGTTACGATGGCGGTCGCGGCCAGATACGCATGGTACAATTACGGGCCGGTCACCGTGTTCGGAAAAAACGGAATGCCCCTCCTGCCGTTCAGGACCGAAAAAGACGAAGATGGCGGTAATACGAGCCACGCAGGCATACGGCAGGTTATGACAGTCTGACAGGGCTTCCCACATCCAGTACGGAATCCACGAGAGCCTTCAGGCCGGGGTCCAATTCCACCCCGGCAGTCTCAAGGCTTTCCTGTATGGAAAACACTCCGTCCTCCTCCACGATGGCTTGGGCACAGCCCACCCCATTCTGCCCCATAGAGAGAGCTTTGGCGAGAAGGCCACCTTGCGAAGAATGATTCCGGGTCCGTTTATCCATATCCATATAATGCCATTGGCTTTTTAGCCGTTTTCGGATATTATACTACAAACCTATGGTAGAAGTCAAAGAGGAAGAAGAGAAAAAAGCAAGGGCCCTGCTGGTCGGAGGCCCCCTGCCCAAGGGCGGGAGGCAGGAGGAAGCGTCCG
>CAMNGY010000232.1 GCA_946538795.1 uncultured Treponema sp. | reverse complement strand
GACCCGTAGCCGCCTGCTCCCGGAAGGCACATTTACGGCACCCGCCACTGTGCCGGACTGCTACTCGGCCGGCTGGATTCCCTCGTAGACCCGCTCCAGGAACTGGGGGGAAACGGCCTTGCTGACGGGGTAGAAGGTGACAAGCTCGGCATGGTTCCCGTCAACATATATCCCGGCGCATCCCGTGAGCTTCTTACCGCTTATGGCATACTCGAACTGCACCCTAGTAATCTTTCCGTCTGACTCGACATTGGAAATGACAGGTTCCTTCGCATGAAGGCTGTTCAGCATGCTGGACACGTTGTTGGACAGAAGGGCATCCCCGTCAACAGAGTCGGAGCCGAAGTCATATACATAGTAGCAGACAAGGCGCTTGTAATTCTCATTGGAATACACCTCCACGGTTCCGTTGGAAAGCCCCTTCCCTTTCATGTCCTTGGGAATGAACTTTCCGGGGTAGGAGAACTGGGCGGAACCCATTACATGCACGGGCCACTCCTCCTTTACCTTATGCGCATCGGAAGCCCAGTATCTTCCCGTCCCATAAAGGCATGCGGCCACTACAAGGCAAAACACGACGGCCAGGAGCTTTGCCTTCTGCCCCTTCTTCATCACGATCGCAGAAACGACGAAACCCGCAAGCGCTCCCGCGACGAATGCCCCCGCATCGTTCATCGCCGTGCGGGAAGGGAAAAAACTCCTCTCCGCGAACAGAAAAGAGAATGCCAGGATCAGCACGTAAACGATGCTCAAGTGCTTGGACAGCTGCCCCAGCTGCTCGTCCTGCGCAGACTGCGCGATTTTTCCTTTGTTCATTTCCATAAAAAACTCCTATCCTAGGGAAACTCTAAAAATGCGCACATGCACCTTGCCCGGGCAAGTCATGTCAGCTCGAACGCCCCGGTATACAGGTCGTAGTAACGGCCCTTTTTCGCCATAAGGCTGTCATGGTTGCCCCTCTCTATGATGGTTCCCTTCTCCAGAACTATTATCTCGTCGGCATTGCGGACGGTGGAAAGACGGTGGGCTATGACAAAAACAGTCCTTCCCTCCATGAGGGAATCCATGCCTTTCTCTATCAGGGCCTCCGTACGGGTGTCAATGGAGCTGGTGGCCTCATCCAGAATCAGGACCGGAGGATCGGCGACGGCCGCGCGCGCTATGGCAAGCAGCTGCCTCTGCCCCTGGCTCAGGTTGCCCCCGTCGCCGGAAATGACCGTGTCGTAACCCTTTTCCAGGTGGCGGATGAAGAAGTCCGCGTTCGCAAGCTTTGCGGCCGCTATGACCTGTGCCTCGCTGGCCTCCAGGTTGCCGTAGCGTATGTTGTCACGGATAGTTCCAGTGAACAAATGGGTATCCTGCAGGACCATGCCCAGCGAGCGGCGCAGGTCGTCCTTGCGAATATCCTTGAGGGGAATGCCGTCATACGTGACGCTTCCCTTTCCTTCCTCTATGTCGTAGAAGCGGGTCAGGAGGTTTGTTATCGTCGTCTTTCCGGAGCCGGTGGATCCCACAAGCGCAATCTTCTCACCGGGCCTCGCATGAAGGTCTATGTGGTGCAGGACCTCCTTTTCGGGAACATAGCTGAAGGACACATCCTTGAAATCCACGTCACCTCGCAGCTTTACGAGGGCAAAGCCTTCGTCATCCGCATAAGAGCCTCCAGCCCCCAAGCCAGAGGCCATGTCCTTGGTGACACGCCAGGCCCACTCTCCGGTCTGTGCGTATGACTGCACCAAGTGCACCTTACCGTCATCCGCCGCGGAAGGAAGGGTCTCGCTTGCGTTGACCAGCGTCACCTTGCCTTCGTCAACCTCGTTCTCCTCATCTATACAGGCAAAAATACGCTCCGCGCCGGCAAGGGCATTCAATATGCCGTTGAACTGCTGGCTCATCATGGAGATAGGACGCGTGAACCCCCTCGTATACTGGAGGAATGCGGCTATGGAGCCAAGGTCCAGCATACCCCGTATGATCATCATGGCACCAGCTATGGCAACCAGAGCATACTGTATGTGCCCGATATTGTTGGTCACCGGCCCCAGGACATTCGCATAAGTGTTGGCCCTGGTACCCGCCTCGCAAAGAGCATCGTTTTTTGCGTTGAACTCGCGTATGACCGCGCTCTCATGATTGAACACCTTGACGACGCGCTGTCCCTCAATAAGTTCCTCTATGTAACCGTTCACATTGCCCAATGCGGCCTGCTGATCGCGGAAAGCCCTCGCGCTCTTCTTGCCGACCGTCATGGCAACAAGAAGCAGCAGCGCAATAGTGACAATCACAAGTAGAGTCAGCAAGGGACTTGTGACCACCATCATCACGAACACACCGGTGACGCTTATAAGGCTGGAGAACAACTGGGGCAGGCTCTGGCTCATCATATCGCGCAGGGTATCAGTGTCGTTCGTGAAAAGCGACATCAGCTCGCCATGGGTGTGCGCATCGTAATAGCGCATGGGAAGCCGCTCCAGCTCGTCAAAGAGGTCCTTCCGGATCCTGTACAGGGTCTGGGTCGAAACATAAACCATAAGGCGGGAATTCACCCATGTAGCCAACGCCCCGCAAACAAATATGACCACCATGAGGGTTATAAGGCGCAGGAAAGGAAAGAAGTTCGAGAATACAATTGTCTCCCCGGCGCACGCCCTCTCGTACAAGGGCACTATGTAGTCGTTTATCGCGGGCTTTAGCAGGGAGTCGCAGGCAACTGTCGCCCCGGAGCTGACGACCACCGCCAGCAGGACAAAAGAAAGCTGAAGCCTGTAGCGGGCCAGATAGCCCATAATTCTCTTTATGGTCCTTGCGGTATTCTTTGGCTTGGCCATACCGCGCATATTCATTCTTGGCATATCGTTTTTCCGTCTCCCCTAGTTCTGCGACTGCTGGGAGTCATAGACCTCCCGGTAAATCTCGTTGCCGGCAAGAAGCTGCTCGTGGGTCCCCGCACCGGCTATCCTGCCGCCGTCCATGACATAGATTATGTCCGCATCCTGCACGGAAGCAATCCTCTGGGCTATGATTATCTTGGTAGTTTCCGGCAAAGAAGACCTCAGCGCCTTGCGGATCCTCGCATCGGTCGCCGTGTCCACCGCACTGGTGCTGTCGTCCAGAATCAGCACCTTCGGCTTTTTGAGCAGGGCACGGGCAATGCACAGGCGCTGCTTCTGACCGCCGGACAAGTTCACGCCACCCTGCCCCAAATCGCTGTCGTACCCCTTGGGCAATGCGGACACGAATTCGTCAGCATCCGCCGCAATACAGGCAGCGCGTATCTCCTCATCGCTCGCCCTCGGGTTGCCCCACCTGAGGTTCTCCCGTATGGTACCTGAGAAGAGGACGTTTTTCTGAAGGACCATCGAAACGCTGTCCCGCAGGGCCTTGAGGTCATACCCCCGCACATCCTGTCCTCCGACGGACACGCTCCCGGACATGACATCGTACAGGCGGGGTATCATGGAAACAAGCGTCGTCTTGGACGAGCCGGTACCACCTATGATCCCCACGACCGCCCCCGAGTCTATGTGCAGGTTTATGCCGCTGAGCACGGCCTTGTCCGCATCATGCGAATACGAAAAGCAAACGTCCTTGAAGTCTATGGAACCATCGGGAACGCTTTCCACGCCCGCCTTGCCCTGGGCGGCAGGGCTTTTTATCTCCGGCTCCTCGTCCAGCACCTCCAGGATCCTGTTTATGCTGGCCCGAGACAGGACCAGCATGACAAAAATCATGGACAGAATCATCAGGGACATGAGAATCTGCGTTATATAAGTGATAAAGCTGACCAGCTGTCCGGTCAGCATGCCGCCGGATACGATCATGCGGCCGCCGAAGAAAAGGGCCGACACGATGCAGGCATAGACAACCAGCTGCATCACGGGACCGTTCAATATGACGATCTTTTCCGCCTTTGCCTGAAGGTCCCTGAGCATGGCCGCGGAATCGTTGAACTTCTTTCCCTCATAGTCCGTCCTCACAAAGCTCTTCACGACGCGAATCGCTATGAGGTTTTCCTGAACCTTAGAATTCAGGTCGTC
>CAMNGY010000231.1 GCA_946538795.1 uncultured Treponema sp. | reverse complement strand
TCTTTTGAACTGCCGGCAGCGTACTCTCACGGAAAGCATAGCAGTTTTTCCGGCGACTGGCTAGTGCGGAACGAGGCAGGAACCGGAGCGGGCCAAGGGCGGACAGCAAGCGCCCTCACGCCCTTGCCGGAGCAGCCAGCCGGACAACAAAAAAGGCGGCCCGCCCCCGAGGGAAGGCCACCTGTAGCCGACGGTGCAGGGCAGGTAGCGCCACGCCCGGGGCTTACGGTCGCGCCGTGAAGTAGCCGGGGTTGGCCGTGCCGCCGTCTATGCGGGCGTAGGCTTCTTCAGCCCCGGCGGGCCTCCAGGAGTTGCTCCATGTAGCCCCTGTCGCTGAGGACACGGGTAAGCTCGTCCGTCTTCCCGGCAGCCTGCAAGTCCGCCAGCAGGGTGTAGACCGTGTCTCGCCCGTCCGCAAAGCCCTGCTTCTCGCCGTTCGCGAAGCCCTGCCTCTCGCCGTTCGCGAAGCCCTGCCTCTCGCCCTCGTCACGAATCATCTGTATCACGTAGCTCATGTTTGTCGTCCCTCCTGTCTTAAGGTTCCGCTCTATAATCTCCGCTCCTATGCCGTCAAATGACTTGTCGGCGGTCAGAAGTTTCATGAGGTCAAGCACTTCCTGCACGTGCCTGAGCTGCCTGTCCGTACCTGTATATCTGCTCCGCGTCCGCTCGCAGCGGAGGAATTCCACAACGTCACGGAAGTCGCTCTTGAACGAGGCTATCGTCTCGTCGTCCAGCCACGCAAGCTCAAAGACGTTTATGCCGTAATTGCTGATGTACGGCTCAAGCTCCGGCGGCATCATCTTGAGGCAGTCCTTGAGATTCCTTCTCTTGCCCCAGCGTTCCTCTGTTCCGAAGTAGAGCACCAGCGTCAGCACCGGGTACAGCTCGTCGGGCCCGTCGTCCCTCATCTGCGCGCGGTAGGCTGCGGCATCGTAGTTTATGACCCTCACCGGCATCCTGGAGTCTGGCCGGGTCTGGTTCTCCATGCCGATGAAGCTCAGGCGTATCTGCCCCTTCTGCCAGTACTTGGCCACGTCCCTGTCCTGGCCCAGGTGCTTGCCGTCCGCCTTGTACATGCTGAAGGACTGCGCGTCCGTCAGGTCCTGCTCCCTGACGACCTCCTTTCCGTGGAACAGCAGCCCGTTCACGATGTCCGCGAACACGTCGTTGTACGATTCCAAGGTCTTCTCGACCGCATCCCTCTGGCCCATGTCTACAATATACTATTGGTTTCAGGTTTTAGCAAGCGTGAGGACCGGTCGGTACACGAAAGGATTCAGGCTTGTTTGACAGGGCGTTCCGCCGGACACAAAAAAGGCGGCCTGCCCCCGAGGGGGAAGACCGCCTGTGGCCGACGGTGACAAGCCGGCACGTAGCGGGCCTTTGACGGCCGGTGCGCCAGACAAGGCAGGGGCCGCTAGCTCACCACCTTCCACTCTATGATGTTCTTCTGCTCGCTTGAGAACACCGCTCCGCCCCTGACGAGCGTACGGGAGTCCGCCGAGTAGGGGGCAGCGTAGCCCAGCGTAAGGCTGTCAAATTCGTTGTCATAGCCCTTTATCGTCAGGCAGCCCGACTGGTAGAGGAGGGCCGTCTTGTCCACGTATACAAAGCCATCCTCACGGAGCTTCTGGAAATCCTGTATGCCGATGGGCATCTTTCGCACGTTCGTCATGAATCCTGTCTAGCACGGGGACTGGCTTTTTTTCAACGTCCCGCACGATTGCAAGCCGGGGCAAAATAAGATATGATGGAATCAAGCGTAACTAAAGCTCATTATTATAGAAGGGGGCCGGCTTTCCGGCTGCCCGATTCATGAGGAAGGAGAACGTTATTATGGACCAGAAAAGACCGCGCGGAAGGGACACGCACGTAACGAACAACAGCACGGGAGTGCACAAGAGGGGCGAAGGCCTGGGAACAGGGCCAGTCGGCTCCTCAGGAGGCTACGGCAGGCCAGGCAGCAGCGGCTCCTCGGGTGGCGGCAGCCATTCCGGCGGCGGTGTGCGGGCGATTGGCGGCGGCGGGCTTGGACTCATCATCATCCTCTTCGTCCTCAAGATGTGCATGGGCGGAGGCCTTTCCACGGGCACGGCCCCTCAGGGCCAGCAGGAGACCCAGGCAGAAAGCTCCGGCTCCATCCTGGACACGGTTTCCGGAATGCTCGGCGGGGAGTCGGGCGGCCTTTCGGACATAATCGGCGGCGCGCTGGGCGGCGGAAGCATCCCTGCCTCGCAAGGCTCCTCTTCAGTGGTATCCACATCCTACAGCAAGCTTGACACCTCCGTCGCATCCGGCTCCAGGGCAAAATACACGAAGATAGCCGGGAACGGCAGCGACAAGGTCACGATAATGGTCTACATGTGCGGGACCGACCTTGAGTCCAAGAACGGCATGGCTTCATCCGACCTGGGCGAGATGGCGGCGGCCCAGCTGAGCGACAAGATAAACCTGCTTGTTTACACCGGCGGCTGCAAGGGCTGGCGGACGCAGGGCATCTCCAACACGAACAACCAGATTTATCAGGTGGTCTCGGGCGGGCTCAAGCCCCTGGTAAAGAGCGACGGGCAGAAGGCGATGACCGACCCCAAGACGCTCTCTTCATATATAAAGTGGTGCAAGTCCAACTACCCGGCGGACCGCTACGAGCTGATTTTCTGGGACCACGGCGGCGGTTCGGTCTCCGGCTACGGCTACGACGAGAAGTATCCCCGCAGCGGCTCGATGAGCCTTTCGGGCATAAACACCGCGCTCAAGGACGGCGGGGTCAAGTTTGACTTCATCGGCTTCGACGCATGCCTCATGGCGACGGCGGAGACAGCTCTCATGCTGGATAAGTACGGCGACTACATGATCAGTTCCGAGGAAACGGAGCCGGGAATCGGCTGGTACTACACGGGCTGGCTCAACCAGCTGTCCAAGAACACGTCCACATCCACGCTCGAAATAGGAAAGACGATCGTCGATGACTTCGTGAGCACCTGCAACCAGAAATGCCGCGGGCAGAAGACGACTCTCTCCGTCATAGACCTCGCGGAATTCAACAACACCGTGCCGTCCAAGCTTTCGGCATTCGCCAAGTCAACGACAAAGCTGATATCACAGAAGGAATACAAGACCGTCTCGGACGCTCGCTACCAGACACGCGAGTTCGCGGCCTCCAGCAGGATTGACCAGATTGACCTGGTTGACCTGTGCAACAACGTGGGCAGCAGCGAGGGCAAGGCCCTGGCAAAGGCCCTGCAGGGTGCGGTCAAATACAACAAGACTTCGTCCAACATGACCAACGCGTACGGCGTGTCTATTTACTTCCCCTACAAGAATGCCTCCTACGTGGACAAGGCCTGCGACAACTACGAGGACATAGGCATGGACGACAGCTACGCGGACTGCATCAAGGCGTTCGCGAGCATGGAGGTCTCAGGCCAGGCGGCGGCAGGCGGCTCGGCCACGGCTTCCCCGGTGGGCTCGCTCTTTGACCTCCTTGGCTCCAGCTCAGGCTCTTCGGGCAGCGCGGACGCGATAGGCAGCCTGCTGGGGACCTTCCTGGGCGGAGCCGGCGGTTCGGGCGGCAGCGCGATAGGCAGCATCATAGGCGGTCTTGCCTCCAGCGCCTTCCTGTCCGACAAGGCCATGCCCGTGGAGGATATGGCCCAGTACATCAGCGTGAACTACTTTGACGATTCCGCCCTCAGCTGGAAGCAGTCCGGCGGCAAGTACCTGATGAGCCTGGACGAGGACCAGTGGAGCCTGGTGCATGCACTGGACATGAACATGTTCTACGATGACGGCGAGGGCTACATAGACCTGGGCCTGGACAACGTGTACGACTGGACCGACGGCGGGGACCTGATTGCCCGCACCGACAGGACCTGGGTCGCCATAAACGGTCAGCCGGTCGCATACTACCACGTGGACACGACGGAGATCGGGGACGACTACACGATTACGGGCCGCGTCCCCGCCCTGCTCAACGGCAGCCGCGTGAACCTCTGGATAGTATTTGACAACGAGCACCCCTACGGCTACATATCGGGAGCGGCGAT
>CAMNGY010000230.1 GCA_946538795.1 uncultured Treponema sp. | reverse complement strand
CAAGGGCGCTTCTGGTTGGCGCCCCCGTCCCCAAGGAAGAGAAAAACGAGGCTGTTCCGGACTCGCAGACAAAAGAGCTGGAAGGTCTTGTATCCACTCTTGGCATGGACATTGCGGGAACAATGAACCTCACCAGGATAGAGCCTACCCCAGCCTATGGTATGGGCAGCGGCAAGGCCCAGGAAATAGCGGACAAGGCAAAGGAACTGGGGGCCGACTGCATCATATTTGACTGGGAGCTGGACCCGACCAAACAGCGCAACTGGGAGAAACTGACGGGCATTCCCGTCTTTGACAGGAACGAGGTCATAATACGCATATTCGCCCAGAGGGCAAGAACAAAGGAAGCCTCCTTACAGGTTCAGCTTGCCCAGCTCGTATATTCCCTGCCGCGCCTTAGCCACAGCTACGGCAACCTATCCCGCCAGCGAGGAGGCAGCTTTGGCAACAGGGGCCAGGGAGAGACCCAGCTTGAGCTGGACAGAAGACAAGTGGAGGACAAAATCGTCCAGATACGGAAGGAGCTGGAGGAAGTGGAGGCGAGCCGAGCCACACAAAGAAGGCAGAGGGAAAGGAATTCGACTCCATCCTGCGCATTGGTAGGCTACACGAACGCGGGGAAATCCAGTCTTCTCAACGCGCTCACGGGAGCTGATGCCTTCGTGGAGGACAAGCTCTTCGCGACGCTGGACCCTACTACACGCAAGCTCACCTTGTCAGAAGGCTGTTCTGTCCTTCTGACAGACACGGTAGGTTTCATCTCCAAGCTGCCCCATACCCTCATAGACGCATTCAAGTCAACGCTGGAAGAAGCAGCTTTCGCAGACCTGCTGCTCGTGACGGTAGACTCCAGCGATCCCGACTGCATACGGCAATACAGGCAGGTCCTAAAAGTCCTTGAAGAAATAGGGGCGGACAAAATAGAGCGAATTGTACTGCTCAATAAAACCGATAAACTAGAAGGAAAGCCGTTGCTTGAGGCTCAGCTGAAAACAGCCTTTCCCAATGCAGTCAAACTGAGCGCAAAAACGGGAGAAGGCTTCGCCCAGCTGCTCTCCGTCGTGACGGAAAGCCTGTTCGGGGATATAGGGCACTACAGGATTCCGATTGAAGACTGCCAGCTGGTGGAGCTGGTAAGGAAAAACGGAAAGATCTTGCGGGAAGACTGGCAGGACGGATTCGTTGACCTGGAAGCCAGGGTCCCAGGAACTGTCAGTGAAGACGGGAAAGCCTCCACAAGGACAAAATCGCTTCTTTTGAAATACATGATAAAGGGGGAATAAAATATGGCTCGTATAAAATTCAGGCATGACAACGGCAAATTCTATTACAGGGAACAGGACAGCAGACGGAGGAATCTGGATGACGACGGATCCTACAAAAGCCTTAACAAAGTGCTCATATTCATCCTTATTGTGATGCTGATAGTATTTGTCGGCGGAACGGCAGTTGCACTTGCCAAAAACGGCGGAGAGCTTTCACTGAAATACCGCAGGAGTGATCCATCCCCAAAGCAGGTAGTCAGCTCCAGTCTCAAGTCCAAGCAATCCGTAAGCGCATATACTGATTTGGGTCAGATACGGGCAGTGACCAAAGGAAAGGGGAACGAAGGGGGGACACTTCTCGTCGTGTCACCATGGTTCTCCTACCCTTCCAACGACATACAGCTGTACGAGGAGCTTGCACAGAAAGAAAAACAGGAGAAATCCATCATAATAGGATATTTCGCGTCATATACGAAGGAAGAGCTTATGAGCATGGGAGAACAGCGCATAAAAGAAGGAATCCGCGAGAAGATAAACGAGCAGATGGTTCTGGGCCAGATAAGCAGCGTCTACTTTGACGACTATATGTTTTTCGAGTAGCGGGAATGTCTTTTTACGATTCTTTTGACGTAGCCGTAGTAGGCGGGGGACATGCGGGCATAGAGGCATGCCTTGCATCGGCAAGGATGGGGCTTAAGACCCTCCTGATTACGCAGACGGTGGATTCCATAGGCAGAATGAGCTGCAACCCGTCTATAGGCGGCATAGCAAAGGGGAACATAGTCCGAGAGATTGATGCGCTTGGCGGCGAGATGGGAAAACTCATAGACAGGACGATGATCCAGTTCCGCCTCCTTAACCGCAGCCGTGGTCCTGCCGTGCAGGCTCCCAGGAGCCAGGCGGACAAACTGGAATATTCCGCGCTGGCCCGCCATACGCTGGAAACGCAGGAAAACCTTTCCACCCTCATGGATACGGTGACCGATATCCTGACCGCGGATTGCGGCGGCAGGCGCAAGGTCATAGGTCTGGCAACCGAACGCGGGCGGGTTATCACTGTCCGTGCCATAGTCCTTACCACAGGGACATTCCTCGGTGGAAGGATTTTCATAGGGGACTACGATGCCCCTTGCGGGCGGCTTGGCGAACCGGGGGCTTTCGGCCTGACGGGAAGCCTGAACCGGCTGGGGTTCACGACGGGACGGCTAAAGACAGGAACCCCGCCCAGGATACTCAGGCATACGGTTGACTTCTCCGGCCTGGAAATTCAGGAAGGCGATCCGAAGATAATACCATTCAGCTTCGATGACGAAAGCGTTGACAGGAAGCAGGTTCCATGCCATACGGTATATACAAACAGCGAGACCCACAGGATCATCCGTGAGAACATAGGGCTGTCCCCCTTATATTCCGGGAAGATACACGGGGTAGGTCCCCGCTACTGTCCGTCCATCGAGGACAAGGTGATGCGCTTCCCGGACCGCGAGAGGCACCAGATTTTCGTGGAGCCAGAAGGCCTTGGGACAGACGAGATTTACCTCAACGGCCTCTCATCATCCCTTCCTGAGGCCGTGCAGGATGCTTTCCTGCGCACAATGACGGGATTCGGGCATTGTACTGTAAGCAGGCCGGGTTACGCAGTGGAATACGACTACGTTGAGCCGACACAGCTGTACCCAAGCCTGGAGACCAAACTTGTCGCAGGGCTATTCAACGCAGGGCAGATAAACGGAACATCCGGCTACGAGGAGGCCGCAGGACAGGGACTTGTCGCGGGCATAAATGCCGCATACTAGGCCCGCGCCCACAAGGAACTGTGCGGTCCGCTCGCCGCCGCAGACCGGGACATTCCCGCAAGCCCGGCAGAAAAGGCCGAGCATGCCCTCGAAGAAAAGCTGGTCCGGCAGAATCCCAACGCCCACATCCACGAAATTCCCGTATACGAACCGCTCATTCTGGGGAGAGACGAAGCCTACATAGGAGTCCTCATCGATGACCTGGTGACACTGGGAACGAAGGAGCCGTACCGCATGTTCACGGCACGGGCAGAATACCGGCTCAAGCTTCGTCATGACAGCGCAGACCGCAGACTACGGGAGAAAGGATTCAAAGCCGGTCTGATCAGCAAGGAACAGATGTCAGCGATGACTCGAAAATACGAGAAGGTTGACCAAGCCACGCTCTACATAGAAAAGCATCCCGGCTCTCCAAACCCCGGCACTTTCAGCGAGTCAGAATGGGAGCAGGCGGAAGAAGACTACAAGTACCGCTATTACATAGAAAAGCAGGACGCACGAATTGAAAAGCTCCGCCGCATGGAGGGAGCGAGGATTCCTGACAACTTTGATTATGGCAAGATAGTGTCGCTCAGCGCGGAATCCAGGATGAAGCTTGAGAAAATACGGCCAGTAACGCTGGGACAGGCTTCCAGAATAAGCGGTATAAGAAGCAGCGACATTATGCTGCTTATGGTCTACCTGAAAAAATAAGCACCGCAGGCAACGGCCCCGGAGCAGGTTTCGCCTCACGGAATCGTTGCCTGTGCCGGGGCTACTGTAAGTGCCGGGGCTACTGCCAGTGCCGGAGTTGCGACAGCTGGCTGTCAAACAGCGCCCGTCTTTCATCCGACCCTTTGTTTTCAGGATTTGGCATTTCCCTCACAAGGAAATCCAGAAGGGAACCTTTCGTCTTGTATGCAAATGCACCATCTGAATAGCACCACTTGCAGTATTCCTCGTTGAACTCCCCGTTTTTCTCGCGGCTGATGACGCTGTCCTCCGACAAGGGCATTCCGCAACACTGGCAGAACAGCGTGCGCGGAGATCCAAG
>CAMNGY010000229.1 GCA_946538795.1 uncultured Treponema sp. | reverse complement strand
GCTCCAGGAAGCAGATTTCCCAGCTGGCGGCCATGCGCGGCCTGATGCAGAAGCCGAACGGCGACATCATTGAGCTTCCGATACGCTCGAACTTCAAGGAAGGCCTTTCGGTCATTGAGTTCTTCATATCCACCAACGGTGCGAGAAAGGGACTTTCCGATACGGCTCTTAAGACCGCAAACGCGGGATACATGACCCGTCGCCTGGTAGATGTTTCCCAGAATGTCGTGGTCAACGAGGATGACTGCGGCACGATAAACGGAATTGACTACAGGGCCATAAAGGATGGAGAGACTGTGATAGAGTCTCTTGCCAGCCGCATTGAGGGACATTATTCGGCGGAACGCATTCTGGATCCCGTTTCCAATGATGTTTTGTGCGAGGTGAATCAGTATATTGATGAGGAACTTGCTGACAAAATCGACAAGGCCGGTGTTGAGAGCGTGAAACTGCGCACGGTGCTTACCTGTGAGAGCAAGTATGGGGTATGTGTTAAGTGCTATGGCAAGGATCTGGCCCGCAACAAGATTGTCGAGGTCGGTGAGGCCGTAGGTACGATTGCCGCCCAGTCAATCGGACAGCCTGGTACTCAGCTTACGCTTCGTACTTTCCATACAGGAGGTGCGGCGGATACCAAGTCTGATGACAACAATATCAAGATGAAGTATGACGTATACGTCAAGAGCTTGGACGGTCCCAAGAGCAGTGACCAGCTGAAAGGTGAATATCCTGGTTACGTTGTCACTGAGGAAGGGAACTGGCTGTTCACTCGCCGTGGATCGATGGTCGTCGCGAAGCTCTTCAATAAGTACGAGTTGCAGGACGGGGATGAGCCTGCCGTAACGAACGGCGCATTCGTCCGCAAGGAGAACGTGATAATCCGCCGTGCATCGGGCGATGTTCTGGCTTCCGACTCTGGATTCGTGCTCATGAAGGACGGCGAAAGAACCCTTTATCTAGTTGGAAACGATCAGACGATTAAAATTGAGAACGGTTCGACTATTCGCAAGGATTTCGTGAAAGCTGACTGCGTTGTGGCTGCCGGTGTTTCCGTAGGAACTTTTGAGCTCCACAGTGAGCCGATTATCGCTGAGCAGGAGGGAGTAGCCCACTTCGAGGATATCATAGAAGGCGAGACCCTTGAGAACAGGCTGGAGAGCTCTGGTAAAACGAACCGCTATATTACTGCGCTTCACCTGGATACCAAGCAGCCCCGCATCTGGATTGGCGATGAAGCCGGAAACGAGCTGGGAAGCTACTACATGCCTACTGGCGCTCGCCTTGTCGTTGAGGACGGGCAAACGGTGAGCCAGGGTGACAGGCTTGCGGAAACCGCTAAGGTCGCAAAGAAGGCCAACGACATTACGCTTGGTCTTCCCCGTGTTGCTGAGCTGTTCGAGGCCCGCAAGCCGAAGGATCCGACCGTCCTTGCCAAAATTGACGGTACCGTCAAGTTCGGCAGGATCGTGAAGGGCAAGAGGGTCATAATCGTTAAGGGTGATTACCACGAGTTGGAGCACCAGATTCCCATGACAAAGCGTCTTTTGGTTCGTGACGGAGACTGGATTGAGGCCGGGGAAAAGCTTTGTGATGGTGATGCAGATCCGCACGAGGTCCTGGAGATCAAGGGCGAGAACAAGCTTCAGGAATTCCTGATGGAGCAGATACAGGCCGTCTACCGCGCACAGGGCGTAAAGATAAACGGCAAGCATATCGGTGTCATAATCCGTCAGATGCTTAAGAAGGTTGAGATTGTTTCCGTTGGTGACACAAAGTTCATCTTTGGTGACCAGGTTGACAAGTGGGAATTCAGGGCTGAAAACGAGAGGGTAGCGAAGGACGGCGGGCAGCCGGCCATAGCGAAACCGATGTTCCTTGGAATATCCAAGGCCGCTCTGGGAACCGATTCCTTCATCTCTGCATCTTCGTTCCAGGAGACGACCCGTGTCCTTACGACTGCCGCAATAAAGGGGTCAGTGGATCACCTGCGCGGACTTAAGGAGAACGTGATAATAGGGCACATGATTCCGGCTGGTACGGGCATGAGGCAGTATTCTCACGTCAAGCTGTATGACAGCTCCACTGAGGACTTGGATGCGAAGATGAATGAGATCATTGCCCAGCGTCAGGAGGAGGAGAGGCTCCGCAAGGAGGAGGAGGACAAGCACCGCGAGATGCTGGAAATGAGCATGTCGTCCTCTTCCGAGGATGCGGACTAGTCGTCCTTTCGGATTCCTGCCATGCCCTTGACGGACTTGGTGGGAATTCGGTAAAATATCTAAACTTATTATTTTAGCCGGGGTGCTGCCGGCATTAAATAGGAGAAAAGGCCAATGCCTACAATAAATCAGTTGATACGCAAGGGGCGTAAGTCAGCTGCGAACAGGACCAAAGCTCCCGCGCTTGATTCCTGTCCTCAGAAGCGTGGCGTTTGTACGCGCGTTATGACGCAGACCCCGAAAAAGCCGAATTCGGCTCTTAGGAAGATTGCTCGTGTCCGCCTGAGCAATGGAATTGAAGTCACCGCATATATCCCGGGAATCGGGCATAACTTGCAGGAGCACTCTGTTGTCCTGGTGCGCGGTGGCCGTGTGAAGGATCTCCCTGGTGTCCGTTACCACATCATCCGCGGTACGAAGGATACGCTTGGTGTTGACGGCCGTAAGAGGGGTCGCTCCAAGTATGGTGCCAAGAAGCCGAAGGCGTAATCTTCTGGGGGTCAAACTATGGGAAGACATAAGAAATCAATCAACCGTCCTGTTATGCCGGACGGAAAGTACAACAGCCCTGTCATCACGAAGTTCGTGACGCGCATGATGCTTGACGGCAAGAAGCAGACCTGCCTGAATGTTGTTTATGATGCGCTTGACAAGCTGAAGGGAAAGACCGACAAGGAGCCTCTTGAGGTGTTCCTGAAGGCCCTTGACAACGTGAAACCCGTCGTAGAGGTCAAGAGTCGTCGCGTTGGTGGTGCGACCTATCAGGTTCCGGTGGAAATTCGTGATGCCCGTCGCGAGGCGCTCGCGATGAGGTGGATGATTGCCGCGGCCCGCAACCGCTCTGGTCACGGTATGGCTGAGACGCTCTCTGCCGAGCTGCTCGATGCCTACAACAATACTGGTACTGCATACAAGAAGAAAGAGGATATGCACAAGATGGCCGAGGCCAACAAGGCTTTTGCCCACTACCGCTGGTAGTTTGCGTTCCGCTGGAGAGGCACCTGGTTTTTGCACCGGGTGCCTTTTTTTTGCGATTTTGTTGAAAAATTTGACAGAAAATGCCGTTAAACACTTGCAATAAATTTATAAAAAGTATATAAATATGGCACTGTCTAGAGTCGCTTTTAGCGATGTTTGGTCTTTGTAATGTCAGGCGGGTGCGTTTGTTGTGCCCGGCAGCGTCCGTAAAGTCAGTTCTTTGCGGTTTGTCCGGTTGAGCTTTCAGGACGTTGCGCTCGGATGTTCGCAAATTGCCGTTGACAGTTTGGGTGAAGGACATCCGGTGATTCCTGCTTGTAGGGCCCTGGATGCCAAACCGGTTGTCAGATACGTGATAATGATAGGTGGTGTCGGCCGGCTGCCCCGAAGTGATGGGGTGGCGAAAAGTTGCCTTTCTCGCTCCTGTTTATTTTCACCTCTGTCTGTCTGTTTAATTTGGTCAAAGTGTGTCTGCGAAAACGTCGCCGCTAGGTTTTGCGGTGTTGTTTTCTGGCTTAAAGTGCAACACATGAAACCTATACATGCTGCAGGAGGAACCTGCAGGCAAGGAGAAAATCATGGCAAAGGAAGAGTTCAAGAGAACCAAGCCTCACATGAACGTTGGAACCATCGGTCACGTTGATCATGGTAAGACTACGCTGTCCGCAGCCATCACCGCATACTGCGCGAAGAAGTATGGCGACAAGGTGTTGAAGTATGATGAGATTGACAACGCCCCGGAGGAGAAGGCCCGCGGAATCACTATTAACAGCCGTCACCTGGAGTATCAGTCAGACAAGAGGCATTATGCTCACATCGACTGCCCCGGACATGCCGACTATGTTAAGAACATGATTACCGGTGCTGCCCAGATGGACGGAGCCATTCTGGTTGTCTCTGCCCCTGATTCAGTTATGCCCCAGA
>CAMNGY010000228.1 GCA_946538795.1 uncultured Treponema sp. | reverse complement strand
CTGTTTATCTCGTCCGCAAGGACAACATTGGCAAAAACAGGCCCCTTGTGCACAAGGAAACGCCCGTTGGACTGCTCATATATCAGAGTCCCCGTAACATCAGCAGGCAACAAGTCAGGTGTAAACTGAATCCTCTTGAACTCAAGCCCGGACAGCTCCGCGAAGGTCCTGACAGCAAGAGTTTTAGCCAGTCCCGGAACTCCCTCAAGCAATATGTGCCCGCCTGCGATTACGGCCGTCAGGATCCCGTCTATGACCTCACGCTGGCCCACTATCCTGCGGGCAGCCTCCTCCTTGCATGCGGCTATGTACTTCGCACATTCGTCTATTATGTTCTGTGAAATTTCATCTTCCATATTATTCAAACCATAAATCCATATTCAAACCATAAAATTGTAGCGATATTCACCTACTTTCTCAAGAGCCTCTCCCCTAATGAGGCGATATAGGCAATTGTGAAGCTGGCGGCAGCACAGAGAAAAAGCGACAGCCAGGGCGATGCGGCAAACAGGTCCTGATCCACCATGCACTGCATCAAGGGGTAGTGGAAAAGGTAGAGAGCATAGGAGCAGTCCAGCCCCTGAAAGCTTCCGTGCAAGAAACCGAATGAAAAAGCCGCATAGAAGCAGGCTGTGGCAAGCAGGACATACTTCACCATGTCGGGGATATACGCTATCATCCCAATGTTTGACAGCATGGACAGGGAAAGGCACAAGAGGAAAACAGGAAAAGCCAGCCAAGATGAAACAAGTTTCTTGAAAAGGTTAAAATTATAGAAACAGAGTATTCCAAGGATAAAAGCCCCCATGTAGCCAGGAGCCTCAAGCGCAAGGGGTGCCAGGAAGGGAGCCGCCAGCACGGACGCGGCCTTGCGGCACAGGCCCCTGTACGCAAAGGAAAGCAGATACAGGACAATCAGAAAGAGGTTCTTTCTCCACAAGCTTCCGCACTTATCCAGAGCCCGGACGATCAGAGGCAGGCATATATAGAAGAAAAGCTCGGCCTTAACCGTCCACAGGGAATCGTTCACGGAAGAGTTGAAAGGATTTCCCTCAAAGACACCGGGAAGGGTCTTCTGCATGAAGTTCAGCGTCAACCCGTTCCAGAAGACGTAGCGCCAGAAGCGATGATCCCGGAAATACTCGGAGGCGCTCAGGCTGGAGAAAAAACAGAGCGCAAGGGCAGCCCCCAGCACAGCAAACAAGTAGAGGGGAAAAATCCGCCTCAAGCGCTTGAGCGCATAATCCTTCAAGGACGGCGAGTGCCCATAGCTCGACGTGACCAGAAGCCCGCTTATGAAGAAAAAAAGACACACCGCATCTTGGGATGCGAACAGGTTCCTCACGCCCAGGAATACTATCTGGGCAGAGGAATCCATGCAGTGCCTGAACAGAACCACATAAGCCAGTATGAGGCGGATCAAGGTAATATTGTTCTGCCTGGGAATCTGTCCTTCCATCGTTCAAGCCCTTGTCCCAGAAACAGAGGCCAGGGCCAGCTCAAATTCCCCGATAGTTTTCTCATACGTAAACTGGCGTGAGAAGTCCCAGGCCTTGCGCCGCATCTCCTGGTATCCGCTTCCTCCAGAAAGAGTCTGCCTCATGAAATCTGCCAAAGCCTCCGGAGTGTTGGACCGGCACAGGTAGCCGGCCTTCCCCATGTCCACTGCGTCCCGGCATCCGGGTGAATCATAGACTATGGCCGGGGTTCCCGAAACGCTTGCCTCTGTGACAATGATGCCCCAGCCTTCCCGCATGGACGGGAACAGAAGGGCCATAGCCCGTCCTATTATGTCAAATTTCGCATCCTCATCCACGAAGCCTTTCACAAAGACGTCACAGCCTTCCTCCGTGCCAATGGAAAGGGACAAGGACGAACAGAGGGGACTCAAACTTTCTTTTATGTACCTCTCATCGGGCTTTCCAAGCAGGACCAGCCTCGCACCAGGCACGGACTCCTTAAGAAGGGCAAGGGCGCGAATGCTGTCATCGATTCCCTTGTAGCGTGAATAGCGGCCCATGTATACAAAGTACGGCGGCTCACCCTTGGCGGAAAGGCTTTCAAAAGGAGAGGCTATACGGGCAATTCCATTAGGGACTATAAAGACCTTATTCCCGTCAAAGCCCAGGGAAAGCAGGTCATCCTTGGTGGACCGGGATACTGTCACGGTCATGTCCTTCCGGTGAAGACGGAGCCATGAGCTTTCGCATGCAGCCCCGATGCACTTAAGCGGCCAGGGAGCTTGTACCTTCCAAATCTCCCTTGTAAGCTGATGGATTAAAAAAATGCGCTTGGCCCGATCCACGTAGAACGGGGTAAAGAACTGATGCGTATTGCACTGGTCCACCACGTATGAGAATTTACGCTTGTGGGACAGGTAGAAGAACGCGGCATGGAAAATGACGCTTATTACGTTCCCAAAGCGCAGGTATAAGACCCCATCCAGGACCTCTTTCCTCTTCAGGCCTGGACCAAGCGGGGAAACGTGTACGACCCTGTGCCCTCTAAGCACGAGCCTCTTGATGAGTTCATGTGTATATACTTCAGCCCCGCCGCTCCTAGGGTTCCTTATGTCCCTCCAGGAAAGAAAAAGAAAGGTCATTTCTATTCAGTATATCACAAACGAAGACTTGTGAAAAGGAGGCGGCACGACATGTAAACACCCCTCACACCCCCTGACCTTTCCTTAAAGCCGTTGACGAAAGCTTTCATGGTACGGTACAATTTTAAAATGCCATTTTACGACTTTCTGATATGTGTCCATTGCTTCAGCATAATCCTCCTGATGCTGGAAATCGCGTACATAACAAAAAAATGGTCCAAGCCCCTGCACGGCTGGCTTTTCTTCTACTGCGTCTCCGTCCTCATAAACAACGCCGGCTACTTGGGTTTTCTGCTGGCCCGGACGGAGGGAGAGTCAGTCCTCTGCTGGCAGTTCTCCTACTTGGGCAAGTCCTGGACGGGGTTCTCTCTGCTTATGTTCATTCTCATGCTGTGCAGGGGCAAGACTTACAGCAAGATCTCCACGATATTCACTTTTCCGAGCGTCATCACTTACTTCTCGGTCCTGACGATGAGGCACAACAGGCTCTACTACAAGTCGTTCACGTTCACGGAGGAAGGGCTTTTCCCGCACCTGGTCTTCCAGCACGGCCCCTTGCACTACGTTTATGATTCCATACTCGTCCTGTTCATGCTGGTCGGCCTTACCGTGCTGTTCCACAGCCTGTATAAAACTCATGACAAGCACAAAAGAACCCAGATTCTCCTCATCACCATTGCGAGCCTTACGGACAGCATTTTCTGCCTGATGCAGATATTCAAGCTTGTCACGATCTACGACATGAACGTAGTGGGCTTCACCATATCGTCAGTTCTGCTTTTCATAGCGATGTTCTTCTACGTCATACTTGACGCAAGGGAGCTGGCACGCGAATTCGTCCAGGAGAACATCTCGGAAGGAATCGTCGTCACGAGCGAGAAAGGCAGCCTTGTCACCAGCAACGGAAAGGGAAGGAAGCTCCTTGAATCCCTCTCCCAGGACCCTGAGACCGCGACGGAAAAGATGCGGTCCCTGCTCTCGGAAGGCAAGCCCCTCCGCGACGGGGAGAAGGTTTTCACCATAAAGGAGGAGCAGCTCAGGAACAAGAAAGGGGCGGCCGGAAGGGTCTACCTGCTTACAGACGAAACCGATCACTACCGCTACATAGCCGAGCTAAAGGAGCAGAAGCAGATTGCGGACAAGGCCAATAAGGCAAAAGGAGAGTTCCTGTCCAACATGAGCCACGAGATACGCTCGCCCATCAACGCAGTGCTGGGCCTGGACGAAATGATCCTGCGCGAAAGCGACGAGAAGCATATCAGAGGATACGCGGCGGACATCCAGTCCAGTGGCAAGATGCTGCTTTCGGTCATAAACGACATACTGGATTTCTCAAAAATCGAATCCGGCAAGATGGAGATCATCAGCGCGGACTATGACCTGAGCTGCCTCATAAGCGACCTGGTTAACATGACAGAATCCCGCGCGGACGCGAAGGGCCTGGCCTTCATCGTAAACATCGATGAAGGTATGCCCCACTTGCTGAACGGAGATGAGACACGCGTAAAGCAGTGCGTCCTGAACATCC
>CAMNGY010000227.1 GCA_946538795.1 uncultured Treponema sp. | reverse complement strand
GCGGGATCACTGCTGGGCATAAAGTACCGTCAGGGGGAATCGTTTCCGGTCGGCAAGGTGGACACACTCCGTCTTTTTCCCCTGAATTTCAATGAATTCCTTATGGCGGTCGGTGAGGAATCCAAGGAAGAGATTCTTTCCTCCTGTGCCTGGGGTGACATAAAATCGCTGAAATCTTCCTATATAGAGCTTCTACGCCAGTATTACTTTACTGGCGGGATGCCAGCTGCCGTCAAGGAATATGCGCAGAGTCAGGATGTGCTTCGTGTCAGGGAAATCCAGCTGGCGATTCTGCATGACTATGACGATGACATTGCAAAGCATGCTCCCAGAACTGAGGTTGCGAAAATCCGTATCGTGTGGAATGCCATTCCTTCGCAGCTTGCCAAGGAAAACAAGAAGTTTGTGTACGGTGCCATACGCAAGGGGGCGAGGGCGGCGGAATATGAGAACGCTATCCAATGGTTATGCGATGCGGGATTGGTTCATAAAGTCCACAGGGTAAGCAAGGTTGCCGTGCCGCTCAAATTCTACGAGGATTTCAGCGCGTTCAAGCTGTTCATGAATGACTGCGGTCTGTTTGGCGCGCTGTCCGCTACTCCGATACAGGACATCCTGTTGGGAAATGATATCTTTGAGGAATACAAGGGGGCGTTCACGGAACAGTTCGTGGAGCAGCAGGTCGCATCATGTGGTACCCCATCCCTCTACTACTACACCAACAGCAACTCAACTTCCGAAATCGATTTTGTCATGCAGTGCGGCTCCAAAGCCCTTCCCGTTGAGGTAAAAGCCGAGGAGAACCTTCATTCCAGAAGCCTGAAAGCATTGCTCTCCAAGGACGAGAGCCTTCGGGGGCTGAGAATTTCCATGTCCGACTGGAGGGAGGAGGCCCGCTTCGACAACCTGCCACTTTATGCGGCGTACAGCTATTTCAGGAGGTAGGATGAACGTCCCCTTGACAGGGCGGGGATGAGGGGGTAGAATTCAATATAACATTCAGATGTGGGCTTGCTGTGATGTACGGTAGGTACGCGGCCAGGCAGCATCGTCCATCCTCCTTTTCTTTTTTTAACGGCACGGGCCGCGAAGGGGAATGCTATGCCCGGAAGGGAAGCAGAAATATGGGGAACTTTGCATTTTTACAGAAGTATTGGCCGGATTTTGCGAAGACAATGGAATTCGCGGAAGGCTATGTGTATACGGACCCTGCCTCCAGCAAGAACAAATCTGGATTGTTCGTGGAGCTGATGGTCCGGGAAATCCTGCGCGTCGAAAAGATAGCGGAGCCGCAGACGGACAACTCCCACTTTACGCGGACGAAGCTCCTGAAAAACGAAGGCCTGCTCCCGTATGACGTAAGCCAGTGGATCAACCAGGTGCGGATAAAGCGGAACGATTCTGCCCATCAGAATATCGCTTCGGAGCAGGATGCCCTTGTCGTCCTGGGATTTACCTACCATATCGCCGTCTGGTTCATGCAGGTGTACGGGGATGCCGCCTTTACGCCGGAGCCGTTCGCCGCTCCTGCGCGGCCCAAAAAAGTCCCCGACTACACCCGCCTGGTCCTGAACCAGGAACGGACGATTGAAGAGCAGAACGCGGAAATCGCCAGCAAGGATGCGGCCCTTGCCGCCTCGAACGCCTTGCTCGCAGAGCGGGACAAACTGCTGTCCGAACAGAAAGCCCTGATCGAACGGCTGACAAAAGAGCGGGAGACCAAGAAAATCATCACGCCACAGGCGGCGCGTTCAAAGCAGGAACGCCTCACTGCTTCCGCACGGGCCGTCTCAAACGCGAAGCTGACGGAAGAGGAGACCAGAAAGATTATCGACGAGCAGCTCAGGAAAGTCGGCTGGGAAGCGGACAGTAAGAAGCTCCGCCACGCAAAGGGAACACGGCCCCAGAAGGGCAGGAAAATCGCAATCGCGGAATGGCCCGTCAAATCCAGCAAGTCCGGTGAAGACCGCGCGGACTATGCCCTGTTCGTGGACGAACAGCTGATTGGAATCATAGAGGCAAAGGCCTATGAGAAAAGCGTCTATGCGATCATAGACAACCAGTGCCACGAATATGCGCGGAACGTGAAAGACGAGGATACGCGCTACTGCATGGGGGCATGGCGGAGCTACAAGGTTCCGTTCGTGTTCGCGACGAACGGCCGCCCCTACCTCAAGCAGATAGAGACTGAATCCGGGATATGGTTTCAGGACCTGCGGAAGGAGACGAATGTCCCGCAGGCCTTGCAGGGCTGGTACGGCCCCGAAGATTTGCTTGCGAAATACAGGCAGAACGTCGATGAGGCCGACCGGGAGCTTGAGAACCTGCCCTATGATTTCCTGCGGGACCCGGACGGCTTGAATTTCCGCCATTACCAGCTGGCAGCCGTCGAGGCCGTGGAGAAAGCCGTCATAAACGGGCAGACGAGGATCCTGCTTGCGATGGCGACGGGAACCGGCAAGACGAGAACCATCCTTGGAATGATATACCGCTTCCTGAAGACGAACCGCTTCCGAAGGATTCTGTTCCTCGTTGACAGGACCGCGCTCGGGGAACAGGCACAGGATGTCTTCAAGGACGTGAAGCTCGAGGATTTGCAGCCCCTGAGCAAAATCTATAACATAAACACGCTTGACGACATAGACCTGGCGGCGGAGACGCGGATACAGGTCGCCACCGTCCAGGGGATGATTGCCAGAATCATGAGCGAGGAGAAAGAGCGCATTCCGTCTTCCGGCGACTTTGACTGCATCATCATCGACGAGGCCCACCGCGGCTATACGCTTGACAGGGAACTGAGCGAGGCCGAGATGCTCTACCGGGACCAGAACGACTTCGTGAGCAAGTACAAAAAAGTCATCGAATACTTTGATGCCGTCAGGATCGGTCTGACCGCCACCCCCGCGCTGCATACCACGCAGATTTTCGGGAACGCGGTCTATACCTATTCGTACCGGGAAGCCGTCATCGACGGATACCTTGTCGATTATGACGCGCCCCACAGCATCAGGACGGAACTGAACCAGAAGGGAATCCATCATGCCAAAGGCGAGAGCCTTGCCCGCTACAACCCCGTGACGAAGGAGCTTCTGAACGCGGAGGAGCTGGAAGACGAGGTTGACTTTGATGTGGAGGAATTCAACAAGAACGTCCTGACACCCTCGTTCAATCAGGCCGTGCTTGAGGAGCTGTCAAAGTATATCGACCCAGAGAGCGAAGAGAAGACCGTCATCTTTGCGGTGAATGACCGGCATGCCGACGAAATCGTAAGGCGGCTCCGGGACATCTACAAGGAGCAGGATGTCCCGTCAAACGCGATAGAGAAAATAACCTGCGCCATCGGGGACAGGGGGCGCGTTCAGGACGCAATCAAGAGGTTCAAGAACGAGCACTATCCCACGATAGCCGTGACCGTCGATCTGCTTTCCACCGGAATCGATGTCCCGGAAATCACGAAAATCGTGTTCATGCGGAGAATCAAATCCCGCATCCTCTACGAGCAGATGCTTGGCCGCGCGACCCGGCTCTGCCCCCGAATCAACAAGACGCATTTTGACATCTTTGATGCCGTCGATTTGTACGGCTACCTTGACGAGTTCTCATCGATGAAACCCGTCGTCGCGAATGCCACGGTGAGCTTTGACGAGCTCTTTGCCGGATACGCGAAGGCGAAGGACGGGGAGCACGTCAAGTTCATCAACGAGCAGATCATTGCGAAATTTCAGCGGATGAAAGGCCTCATGGATGATTCCCAGCGCAACTACTTCACGGTCATGTCCCATTATGAATCCCCGGAGGCGTTCATTGCCGCAGTCCGAAAAGCACGGGCCCTTTCAGAGGATGACTGCCGGGAAGTGCTTGTCAGGGCAAAGGATGCCTTCACCGCGTTCAAGCTGCCAAAATCAGACGCGCGCTATGTGATAGTGAGCGACAGGCAGGATGAAGTGCAGGCGGTGACCCGAGGCTTCGGGAAGGGGCAGGAGCCCGCCGACTATCTGGAAAGCTTTTCCGCATACCTGAAGGCGAACAGGGACAAAATCGAGGCCCTGGAGATTGTCTGCACGAGGCCGGCGGACCTGACGCTTGGCGACCTGAAGAAACTCAGCATGACTTTGGATGCGAACGGCTTCAAT
>CAMNGY010000226.1 GCA_946538795.1 uncultured Treponema sp. | reverse complement strand
GCCCAGTATGTCTATGACGCCGACCATGGACACGAGCGATGTGTTCTGGAACAGGCCTATAAGCTCAAGCCCGATGCTGGGCACCGCGACGCGCACGGACTGGGGCAGCACAATCCGCACCGCCGTCTGGAAGGGGGTCAGCCCGCAGGCCAGGGCAGCTTCCCTCTGCCCTGCCGGGATGGAAAGAATGGCACCCCGGAAATCCTGGCTCAGGAAGGCAGCCTGATTGAGCGTGTAGGTGATTATGACGAAGGTGAGCTTTTCCCAGCCGCGGGTATCTATCCCGAACATCCCTTCCAGGACGAGCGGAAGTCCGTAATACATGACCAGCATCTGCACAAGAAGCGGCGTGCCGCGCTCGAACGAGATGAACACATGCAGCAGCTGAGTCAGTACCGGGACGCGCTTTATCTCCACAAAGGCGATTATGATTCCAAGCACAAGGCCGACGATGAACGCGACAAGCACGATCTCAAATGTTACCGGCAGCTTCACAATAAGGCGCGGAAAATTCTCCCAGACCCGCTGCCAAGAAAAAAACTCACCCATACACCAGCACCCTTTATCCGCGTTTACTCGCCCTTGGTCGTGTCGCGGCCCAGGTCCTTTATGGCCAGCTCGGAAAGCTTTCCCGACTCCTTAAGCTGCCTCAAGGCACCGTCCACGGCTTCCTGCAGCTCCGTATTTCCCTTGCGGAAGATGAGGTAGGAGAACGAGGAGTTGAGCGGTTTTCCGACGGCCTTGAGAATATTCCCGTATTCGCGGTTATACTTGTCCAGGTCCAGCAGAGGCATGAAGGTCGCATCGAACTGCCCGTTCTTCAGTCCGGCCACGATTTGCTCGGACTGAAGGGATTTAGCAAGGAAGGTGTTTATCTGCTTGTCGGGAGCAGCCCCCTCGTTGTACTTCAAGATGGTAGCGGCACTGTTGTCTCCGACGCTCAGATGAACGGTCTTCCCAATTAAGTCATCAAAGGAATTGATGTCAGTCCTGTCTTTAAGCACGACGATGTGGGTGATGAAGGAGTTGTAGGTTTCAGTGCTGAACAGGTAGTTCTTGCGACGCTCCTCGCTCTCCTCGTACTGGTGCGCTCCTATGTCAATCTTTCCGCCGCTCAGGGCCAGCAGGATGTTCGCGAAGTCGAATGTCTCGTACTTGAAGCTATACTGGGGCAGAAGCTCGTCTATGGCATCAAGCACGTCCTTCTCGTAGCCAACGAGATTCCCGTTCTCGTCAAGATAGCAGTAGGGGTTGTACGAGGTACCCGTACCTACGATAATCGTCTTGACACCAGCGGTCCCGCTACCGGCTTTCTTGCAGGAAGACAGACCTGCGGCAATCACGAGGGCGGCAAGCCCTGCAAGCACAGCTTTTTTCAGTACAGTCTTTTTCATAATATTCCTCCACAATATAAAATAAAAAAGGTTCCTGAAGTGGGACGGCATACGCAGTCCTCTTCAGGAACCTCCAGTTTTCTGGTCAGTTCCGGTACCTTGCTCAAAACAGTTACTGTTGTTTCTTGTCAAACCTGAACTTCTCGTTCTTGTCAATCTGTATGATCCTGCCGTCCTGAATTTGGACGGTCACGGAACCAAACTTGATTGACTTCACGTACTCGGCAAGCTTTCTGAATTCCTCGGGGTAGGTTTCTGCCTGCCCCTTGTGCGGCTCAAAATTCACTTTTGGCACAGCCTCCCTCTGGTATCGCATTATCAGAGTTCCCCCGGAACCACAGCCTTTGCCTGCAGTCCAGTCTGCTGACTGAAACGGGGCTCCAGCGGGGTTCCATAAAGCCTAATTGAATCGCTGGACGGCTACAGTGTAGATGTCCTCAATCAGACGTATGCCACCGGTATAGCCAGCATAGAAGCTGTCCATCACGACCCTGTTCTGGAAGGGCCATGCTACGTTCAGGAAGTTTCCTTTCAGGTCCTCGGTCACTTCCTTGTCAAAGAAACTTCCCAGGACAAGCGGATACCCGTGGTAATCATGTTCCTTAATCTGATTGTGAATCAGATAGCTGTCCGTGGTGAATTCCACCTCGGCCTGGATGCCATAATTAAGCTTCTTGAATTCCTCCGCAATCGCAGCCTGCCTGTCCTTGGGCGTGTCGTCCGTGATGAACTGCTTCGCCGGGAACAGGCCCAGGTCGTTCACAAGAAACTTCGTGAAGGAGAGGGCATACTGCGCGTCCGCCACTACCGAGAACTGCTTGTTTATGACACGGTTCTCAAGAAAGAGGTCTGCGTAACGCTCTATAAGATAGTAGTAGTACTTCTCGTGCTCCGCGATGACGGACTCCACCTTATCCTTGGAAACATTGGCAAACTCACCGACAGCACGGAGGAACTTGCTGGTTTCCGTGGCACCTACCGGAAGGACCGGATAGTGCAGGTAGGGTATGCCGAGCTTTTTCTCCATCTTCTTGACGTTGTCAAGACCCACCCATGGCGAGACGAGCAGGTTGAACTGGGCCTTGGGGACAAGGTCTATGTTCTTTATGCCACGGTCGTATCCGAAAATCGTGTTGGGCGTGAGCCCCAGCTCGGCCACCAGTTTCTCCAGCTCGCGCAGGTTGCCCAGCCAGAACTGATCCTGATACGGAACGTCCGCCCAGATGTTGACCAGCCCCGCCACCTTCTCGCTGTCGGCAGCCTTCTTGAGGTACTGGCTTATTATCGCATCCACAACCTGCTCGTGGCCCTTGTAGTTGTTCCCCTTGAATCCCGCCGTGCTCGCGTATATGACAGGCTTCTCGGCATCCGCGAACTGGCTCACGACCTCGCCCGTGTCATCGCCCACAATCTCCGGGATGCATCCTGTCAGGACCACGTACAGGTCAGCGTCTATCACCTTGAGCGCGTTGTCAATCGTACTGGCAAGCTTCTTGGTTCCTCCGAAGACGACATCCTTCTCGTTGATGCTCGTACATGGGAAGATATTCGGTGAAAAATAACCAGAGCTTCCAATCCCGTTCGAAAGCTTCTGGGCGCAGCCCGGACCGGAGTGCAGGACAGGAATCGCCCTCGTTATTGCCTGCACGGTCTGCATGGCGGCCAGCGCGCACTTGTATCTTTGTTTATCCAGCAACTTTGCCATTTTTCTTCTCCTCCTCAAAGAATCTGTCGATGTTCTGCTTATACCACCAGTCGGTGTACGGGAGCTTCACCCTGCTCGCAAGGTTCTGCTCGAAGCTCCTGTTGCGTATGCTGTCCAGGATCGACTTGGCAAACGCAAGCGTGTGCTTGTAACCGAAAATCATATACTCGTCGGCAACGTAAACCGCACTCGTACCGTTCTTGATAGCCCAGACGGTGGAGCCGGGATGCCGGGACAGATACAGGTCCGGCTTGTACTTATGCAGGATATTCATCACCTCGTAGTTCTGCTGATCGGAAACGCTCGCCTCAAAGTTGATTCCGTTCTCCAGGAGGTATTTCATGGACGGAGGAACATCGCCGTTCTCGTACTTCTTGTCGTAGTGCCAGGCGAGAGCCCACACGACCTCGATTCCAAGCTCGTTCAGGACGCGGCTCACCTCAAAGGTGTATCCCGGACCCATTCCGATCACGGCGCGGAGTCCTTTCAGCTCCTTTTTGATCTCCTCAATCTGAGGTATATAGATGGCACGCTGCTCGGCGATGTACTTCTCCACCTTGTCGCTGCGTCCCGTCACCTTGCCTATCTCGCGGAGCCAGGTCTCAAAGCCGATGATGCCGCACTGGTTGATGCTGCGCACGTATGGGACGCCGAACTTTTCCTCAAGACCGTTTCCCAGGTAGTTCCCCAGCGTGCCGCAGATGCAGGTCGTGGCGAGGGACTCAGAGATGTGCGAAAGCTCCTCGATGGTCGAATTGCAGTAAAGGAATACCGGCTCCAGGTCGAAGTTCTTGAACATCTCGATGATTTCTGGCCTCGCGCTCTCGTAGAAGTTCTTGAAGTTTATCGTGTTACGCTTCTGCTTGGGCGGCTGCACGATGCTGGAGAGAACCGCATGATCGGCAATATCGAAACCCGTCGCCCAAATGCGGCTCTTGAAGCCCTCGCAGTGGACAGCGACGACAGGAATGTCTATCTCGGCCTTCACATCGTCCACGACGCTGTCTATGTCCTCGCCGATGATTCCCGTCGCGCAGGAGCTGGACACGAAGATTGCCTTGGGGGAGTACCTCCTGTTC
>CAMNGY010000225.1 GCA_946538795.1 uncultured Treponema sp. | reverse complement strand
GAGCATGCGCGTCTGTATCTTGTTCCCCTCCAGTGCCTTCCCCAGCCGCAGCTTGCCGCCTTCCTTCCTGCACGTGATGAGGAAGCCGAACCAGCTGGGATTGCTGTCAGGGGCGGCCTCCGGCAGGATGAGCGAGTCCTCCGTCCCGGAAAGCGCGTCCCGCAGGTACTGCCAGTTGTGCCTGCGCCTCTCCACGAACGAGGGGAATTTCTCCAGCTGGGCGCAGCCTATGGCCGCCTGCAGGTCGGTCGCCTTCAGGTTGTAGCCCAGGTGGCTGTAGACGTACTTGTGGTCGTAGCCTGCGGGCAGCTGGCCGTACTGGCCGTCGAAGCGGTGGCCGCAGGTGTTGTCACGCCCGGAGGGGCAGGAGCAGTCCCGCCCCCAGTCCCTCATGGACAGGGCTATCTTGTGCAGGAGCGGGTCCGCCGTGTAGACGGCACCGCCTTCTCCCATCGTCATGTGGTGGGGCGGGTAGAAGCTTGAGGCCCCTATGTCGCCCCAGGTCCCCGTCAGCTTGGTCCTGCCGCCAATCGTGTACTCGGAGCCGAGCGCATCGCAGTTGTCCTCCACCAGCCAGAGCCTGTGGGCGTCGCAGAATGCCTTGACGGCCTTGAGGTCGAAGGGGTTGCCCAGAGTGTGGGCTATCATCACGGCCTTGGTCTTGGGCGAAAGGGCCGCCTCCAGCCGGGACACGTCTATGTTGTACTGGGGAATCGTCACGTCGACGAACACGGGGACGGCCCCGTAGTTCAGTATGGGGGTCACGGTCGTGGGGAAGCCGCATGCGACGGTTATGACCTCGTCGCCGCGCTTTATGGCCCGCTCTCCCAGGAGGGGGGATGTCAGCGTCATGAAGGCCAGCAGGTTGGCGGACGAGCCGGAGTTGACCAGGAGGCTTGACGGCAGTCCCAGGTAGCGGGCGAATTCCTTCTCGAATTTGTTGCTGTAGCGGCCCTGGGTGAGCCAGAACTCGAGCGCGCTGTCCACAAGGTTCGTCATCTCCTTGTCGTCGAACACGCGGCTGGCGTAGGGGATGCGGTCCCCGTCGGCGTATTCCTTCCGCTGCATGAACTTCTGGTAATAGGCCCTGACGCTCTCCAGGATGCTCGCTCCTGCCTCTTCTTTCGTCATATTCTCGAACATATTCAACTGTATTCTCCTATCGTATCGGCCCCTGCCGTATCAAAGCTGCCTCAAAAGAAGCGTCATAATCAGCGTGCAGGCCGCCGCTGTCAGAAAGAGCATCGTTCCGCTGAACGCATAACCCCTCAGCATCCCGAACGGTATTTCGTCCAGGTCCTCCCGGTCCCAGTCCGTCCTGCCCAGCGCCAGGTCCCTGTTCATGTAAAAGATGAAGAAGAGGGCAAGGGCCAGCAGCGCGGATGCGAAGGGGCTTATCCATAAAAACTGCATCTCCATGGGAAAGTAACTGTCTATGTCCTGCAACCGGGGGCCGAACATTCCTCCTGCCATCATGTGCTGCGCCCCGTCCGCCGCGAAGCTCTTTATCTTGCAGACTGTGTAGAAGACGGCCATCAGGCTTTCCTGTGCTATCACCATCCGCTTGTCCCTGGCCAGGAAAATCGTGAATACCAGGAAAGGAGTCGCGTACAGGAGCCATTGGGGATGCCAGAAAAGGAAGCCGAACATGGCGAAATTCGCGAAGTTCGAGTAGCATACGATTTGGGCGAACACGCCTTCCTTGCTCTTTGCCTCCTTTGCGAAGAAGAAGATGTGGACGAACAGGAGCAGGAACAACAGGGGGATTATGGGCAGTGAAGCCCCGCCGTGGCCAAACACGACATGGGGGAACATGACCCTTCCCATCAGGGAATTCCGCGCGGTGTACTCAACGTATCCTGCTCCGTAGCCTTTGTTCAGCAGCATGGGGACGTTCAGTATGACCACCATGACCGTCTTGAGCGCGGCCTTGAGGAAGTTCTTCTCGCGCAAAAGCAGCATGGGCATGAAGTAGAGCAGGGCGAAGTACTTGAAGGTCACCGCGATGATGAAAAAGAGCATGAAGCGCTTGTCGTGGTGGCGCAGGTAGCTCAGGAAGCCCAGGAGCGATATGCAGAGGGCGAATATGTCGTACTGCCCGTGCGTGAACTGGCTTAAAAAGCCCAGGGGACAGGCTATCCAGACAATCTGGGCGATCCGTGACTTCTTTTCCGAGAAGCCCACCTCCATCATGATTTCCTTTATAAGGTAGGAGGTCAGGAAGTAGCACAGGACCGGCAGCAGCTTGAACCAGAGGTAGACCGGGTAGGGATATGACATCTCGTGGAAAGGGACGAGCGTCCTTCCGTAGCCCAGGATGTAGAGGGGGATGTTCCAGATGGCGAAGATTATGTAGACGCCGGGCATGTAGATGTCGTAGTAGCCCAGGTCGGCGTTGACCGTGTAGAAGTCCAGTATGTGGCCGTTCAGGAAGGTGAACGAGGATCCGGCCGTGTTCAGTATGTCGCTGTGGTAGAAGCAGGTGAAGCACAGCAAGGCTATCGCGAAAAAGACGGCCTTTTCCCAGATGCGGACCCGTTTTTCCCCGTTCAGGCTGTAGCTGACGAAGAGGAGTATGGCTGCAATCCAGATGGCGGTGCAGGCGAGCAGGCCCTTGAAGAAGGGCGATGAGCAGTAGTATGTGCGGACGAACTCGACGCTCTTTCCCAGGAAAGTGATTTCCCCGTCGTCAAAGCGGCTCCCGAAGATGCGGAAGAAGGCGTCTGTCAGGGGCTTGTAGATGCCGGAATACAGGGCCGTGCTCACGGGGGGCAGGAGGAATATGAGGCAGAGGGCTATCAGCGCGAGGCTTATCGCAAGGTACAGGGACAAGCCCCTGCTTGACTTATATCGTTCTATCACGGATACAGACTTTTCCATAAAATTCCTTCAGTTTTTCTCTTGTTTCCCTGCTTTCAGGCCTGCTTGCCCTGCATCCAGACTTCCCAGAAGGCCCAGGGGGCGACGTGGTCGTGCCACAGTTGTGTCAGCTCCTGCTTGTCCTTGAGCATGTCCATGGGATGCCAGAATCCTGAGTGCCTGTAGGCGTGCAGCATCCCGTCCGAGGCTATGGCCTGCAGGGGGTCCCGCTCCCACATCATGTTGTCCGCGCCTTCCCCTATGTAGTCCAGGGCCTTGTTGCCGCAGACGAAGAATCCGCCGTTTATCCATGCCCCGTCCACGGGCTTTTCCTGAAAGCTCCTTATGCTCCCGTCGTCGGCCATGTCCAGTGCCCCGAAGCGGCCCACGGGCTGTATCGCGGTGAGCGTCACCAGCTTGCCGGAGGCGTAGTGGGAGTCCACCAGGGCCTTTATGTCTATGTCAGCGACCCCGTCACCGTAGGTGAGCATGAAGTCCTCGTCGCCTATGTATGACGCGGCCCTCTTTATCCTTCCGGCGGTGAGCGTGTTCTCGCCCGTGTACAGGAGGGTTATCTTCCATGGCTCGCTGCGCATCTTGTTTATCTGCACGTCATTGTCAGACAGGTCTATGGTCATGTCGCTATAGCGGGAGTAGTAGTTCAGGAAATAGTCCTTTATGACATGGCCCTTGTAGCCCGTAAGGACGATGAAGTCATTGTAGCCGAAAAAGCTGTATATCTTCATGATATGCCAGAGAATGGGATAGCCTCCTATCTCCACCATGGGCTTGGGGATTTTCTGGGTCTCTTCGCCCAGCCGGGTTCCCTTGCCCCCGGCTAAAATGACAGTCTTCATTCTATCATTATAGCATAAACAATGCGGGGCTTTCAAGGCGGTGCGGAAAACTCCGGCCCGTAACTGTGTTCATGCGAATTTGTTTAAGGAAAATATAAGACGCAAGTGCGTTGATGGAGGCATCAGATGGCGAAAAGCTCAGGAAGCAGCAACAGCGGCAGCTCAGGGAGCGGAAGCAGCTCAAACAACAATACTGGCAGCTCCGGTAGCTCCGGCAGCAACAACAGCGGTTCAAGCGGTAGCTCCAGCAACGGAAGCAGCTCAAACAACAACACTGGCAGTTCCGGTAGCTCTGGCAGCAACAATAGCGATTCAAGCAACAACTCCGGGAGCGGCTCTGGTAATAACTCCGACAGCACTGACAGCGGCAATTCCGGCAACTCCGGCAAGTCTGGAAGCGGCTCGGGGGGCGGAGGGTCAGTCGCCTATGAAGGCGAGTATTTAGTCCACTATGACGAGAATG
>CAMNGY010000224.1 GCA_946538795.1 uncultured Treponema sp. | reverse complement strand
AATCCCTCTGTTAGAGAAAGCTGAGAGGTGGTCAAGGAATGACAGCGCGATTCTTTACCATTTAGGCAAGTGCTTTTATGAGGTGGGTGAAAATAGAAAGGCCATAGAATACTTCTCAAGGACAGCTGGCGCAAGTCACAATGAATGGCTGTGGTTTTCTGAAAAAACAAGCAGTGAATTTTGGCTCGTCATACTTAACAATATTGTTGGAGATTATCAAATTGTAGACGAATTGATTCTTAAAAATCAGAAACAAAATTCTGAAGTAGATTATTTATCTCGGATACGCGGTGGCGAGATATGCCTGAAGGAGATATGCAGTACTAATATGCTCCCCTTGGAAGAAAAATTCTGCTGTATCGATTTTTACTTTAATACGCCCGATAAATATGAAAAAAACGGATATTATGCCAACGAATGTGAGAAAGTCATTCCTTACTGCGACAAAGAGACCGCAAACTACATAAGTGCGCACCTGTTTTATTTTTATCTGGCATCGCAAAATACCAAGGCCGTTGAAAAGCTCCTGTCCACATACGGGCAATACCCGGCATATTCGATTCATTCGGATGAGGCTGCGGTAAACGAACTCTTTTATAAACATCTATGTTTTTATTATTGGCTTAAAGGCGATGCGATGATGGCAAATTACAGCCTTGACGCTTTCAAGTACTATTGTTTCAAGCTCATCGTTTATGAAGCAAAGGGAAGCGACCGTTTGGAAAATATTTCTGATTTTTTTGGGAAAACATTGGATTTTGAAAATATTGCAAATATCAAGAAACAGAACGTATCTTGATTCTGGCGTCTTGAAGTGATACAATAATAACGAAGGATAACGAGCAGAGGTTGATAAATGATGGCAAGTATAAAGAAATTCTCAAGGCTATTAAGTGAATTCCTTTTGTCTCTGATGCTTTTCTCTTGCTCGCATACCTATTCCATAGTCTTGAGGGATTTCTCAACGTGCGAGCATGAAGATGTAATATTGTCATTCACTAGTATAGATGATGACATTACACTTGTCGCAGAAACAACAATCATCAGAGTTCCTTGGAAAAGCTCTTATAGTGGGTTAGAGTATGGATATCCCATAAAAGCTCGTGTGGATGAGTATATCACCCTAAAGGCTGGGAGAGTACTGGAGGTGTTTATCATTGACGCAGACCTTTCTACAGGTAACCGGGAGTCGGACTTGCAGTCTGGGATATTCCATGTCAAAGAGAATCCTGAAGCCTTTGCCTATACTGTCAGTTATCGAGAAGGGAATTATCGGGAAAGTGTGCGTACATGGTGTACCATATCGCTTGACAGTACGGTCATACCATCCGAGTCTAGACCACCTCGGCATCCGCAGGAGTTGTACCCGATGTTACAGACTGAGGACTATACTTTTGATAAGACACATCCACATCCGTTCAACGCTCTTACATACGGATATATACTCTGGAGTCATGTATCAGGCAATTTTATATGGATAGACGACAATGAAATCTAAGTTCGGCATCGGCTTCAACCCATTCGTCAGCGCGAGCCACGTCCAGTGCAAAAGTCTGTTACTTTTGCACTGGACTACGAGGGCCTCATCGGGTGCTTGCACCCAATTGCGGCCCTCGCAGGTTAATACTGACTCATCGGGCAGCATTCGCGCGGTGACGAACCAGTGGGGAAGCCCGCTCTATATGTTCGACTATGACTTCACTTTCCGTCAGTCGGAGGGCTTAAGAGAGCCGTGGAAAGAATCGAAGTCGTTGACTCCGTTGTTTCTGTGTCGCCCTATATTGTTGACATTGCGTTGTTTTTGTATTATTATAATGTATTTTAAGCTTAGACTGTGTATTCAAGGTGAAAAGCCGAAATTGAAAAAAGAAAGCGCTCCTCTTATTGTTTTGGGCGCAATCATTATGATGCTTGCCGGGTAACTGTCCGTTGAGTGCTCGGGCTTCAAAGGAGAATTTACGCATGACTGATATTACGAGGATCATCAGCATCGCAACCCTTGCATTCCTGTCGGTGTTTTGCTTTCAGGAGGGGATTTTTTTATGGTCAGGGCATAAGCTCAGGCTGAACGGCAGGCGGACGCTCATCTATATTGAATTTCTCACGGGCATCCTTCTCCTTTCCGATGCCCTCTCTTACTTTTACCGGGGGAACGGCAGCGGGACAGGATACTGGATGGTGCGCCTTAGCAATTTCTGCGTGTTCACGTGCAGTTTCGCAATATCTTTTTTCTTCTGCTTTTATGTATGTGAATTCATAAAGCAATCGCGTCTGGATTTTTCCCTGGTCCTGCATCCCGGGGCTTCCGTGAAAAGCGGGATCTCCGTCCAGCTTTTCATAGTTCTCGCTTTATGCCTTGCTGGCATTTGCGCCGTAATTGTCAGTCAGTTCACGGGGCTTTTCTATTATTTTGACGAGAACAACGTTTACCACAGGAGTACTTTTTATCCGGCAAGCATCGCTCTGGGGATCCTGCCAGTGCTCATCACTCTCACGATGCTCCTGCAGAACAGGAAGAAGCTTGCGATGAATGTCTTTGTCTCGCTGCTGCTTTACTTTATCTTTCCCGCTATAGGCGTGGTCCTGATTCTTGTGTCCTACGGCTTCCCGTGGATAAATACTGCCTTCGGGCTTGGGGCGATGCACCTTTTCTTTTCGTCCCTAAAGCTGATGGAGCTTGAATTCTATTCGGGGGAACATGCCCATTCAATCGTCAGCCCTGTCTATAAGACGGAAGCATCCTCAAAGGAAATACGGAAAAGGGTCGTGCGGAGCCATTTCTGGCAGACTCTTTCCGTGAGCCTGGGCGGAATTCTTGTCGTTCTTGTAATCGCCTCGATTACCGGCATATCTCTCCCTGAAAAGACGTTGGTCATCGAAGAGCCGTTCTCGGAAAATGACCCCGAGAAGTCCGTCTGCGTGACCTTTGCGCGGAACGCGGAGAAGCACTGGGTTGACGGGGAGGATCCGGACAGGACGGGGGCACAGTACGACGGCGTCATATTCAACAACATGAGCAGCACGATTATCACCGACTGGAACTTTTCGATTCCTGTCCCGGAAGGCTGCTCCGTGGATCCAGGCCCCTGGAACGGAACCTTCATACTTTCTGGCGGCGCATTGAACGTAAAGAAACCTCATGAGGGTGACGAGGAGAACATTCATGGCGAGGACTTTTACACGATTACGCCCCTGAAGACTCTCGGCTTCGGCTGCATTATGTACACGCCGCACGACTACCAGCCGCTCTCGCAGAAAATCGTGTTCAGCTATTCAAGCGTCCTGAAGCCGCTGACAAACAAGCTGTTCAATATATTACTTGCCCTGCTTGTCGCCGCTTTCATCATCTCGACGACGATCACGCTGTTTGAGGGCAAGCTCATCCGTGTCGAGGAAGAAAACCGGAAGCTGGAAAACACCGTGCAGGAGCGCACGAAGGAACTTGAGACGGAAAAGAACCGTTCAGAAGACCTGCTCCTGAACATCCTCCCGAGGGAAATTGCGGAAGAGCTCACGGCCCGGCCGGACAGCACCATTGCGAGGCAATATCCGAACGTCACCGTTCTTTTTACCGACATTGTCGGTTTCACGAAGATAAGCGGGGAGATGACAGCCGAGGAAGTCGTCACCATGCTTAACAAGATGTTCTCCATGTTTGATGAGCGGGCACAGGGCGAGGGAATAGAGAAAATCAAGACAATAGGGGACGCTTACATGGCGGCATCAGGCCTTACGCTGGAGCGCAACAACGACGGGGCCGCCAGGATGATCCGCTTTGCCCAGGGACTCCTGAACGATGTCCGAACCTTTAACGCAAGCTCAAACATTAAGCTACAGATCAGGCTGGGAATAAACTCAGGGCCGCTCGTCGCAGGGGTAATCGGAAAGACGAAGTTCATCTACGACATCTGGGGCGATACCGTCAACGTCGCCAGCAGGATGGAAAGCACCGGGATTCCCATGAAAATCCATGTGACGGAAGCTACGAAAGCGCAGACATCACGCCTTTTCCAGTACAGCGAACACGAAACCGATGTAAAGGGAAAAGGCATGATGAAGACATATTTCTTGTAAAAGACGGACCGTCACCGCGACGGCCTGCCGGTAATTGCCCGTAATTAGAAGTTCCTTCCGTTCCAGCCCCAGTCGGACACGCCCTGGTACTTGACGTAGACCTTGTCGGCG
>CAMNGY010000223.1 GCA_946538795.1 uncultured Treponema sp. | reverse complement strand
GTCCCAGACCATGAGCGGGCTTGCCGCCTACGAGCTTCTGAAATCCGGCAAATGCGATTACGGGGACATAGGAGGTCCTTGGGGCAAGGTGTACAGGCGGGAGCTTGTAGAGCAGACCCTGGCCTATACGCTCAAATACAGGGATGAGCTGCCGTGGTCTTTTTTTGAGGACAACATGTTCGTCCCCATCTGCTTTCCCCTTGCCTCAAAAGTCGCCCTGCACCGCTTTACGGGCTACCTGCACCGGGGAGGAGGCCTGTCCTGCAACAACAGGCCCACACCCTACCTGTACGGCTGCATAGGGGCGGGAAACGTCGTCCTGGAATTCTACAGGGAACACGCTTACCAGCGCCTGTACGAGCTGTACGTCGGCCAGCACCTCGTCTACCTTGAGAGCATCTATTACAGGATAGGGCTGTTCGAGGACGACGAGGAGAAACGCGCTCATTACATGCCCATGATAGAAGATGCGTTTGCCCGCTATTACACCGACTGCCTGATTTCCCCGGGTGCCTCACTGCCGGTGAAGCTGTCCGTCCTGCTCTTCGCACGGATACGCCCCCTGTGGAGCCTTCTTGTCGGAAAGCTGGTCCTGGACAGGAAATACCGGAACAACGCCCTGGCCACAAGCCGTCAAGGCCAATAAAGCAAAGCAATAACACCCGTGCGGCAGGCTTTTGAATTGACAGATGGGCTTTGTTTGTTCTATTATGTTCAATCATGTCGGACGGTAAATCAGTTTTTGATTCGGTAAACGCTTTGGTCGGCTACGGGCTGACAACAGGTTTGATAGAGAAAGAAGACGCCGTTTATACGAAGAACCGCCTGCTGGAGCTGCTTGGGCTGGACGGCTTTGAGACCGGGGAGCAGGCAGCGGCCTTGCCCGCGACAGAAACTGACGAGCTGGAAGGAATTCTCTCGGATCTGCTTGATTATGCCGCATCAAAATCCCTGTTCCGCGATGACGGAATAGTCTGCCGCGATCTCTTTGACACGAAGATAATGTCCTGCCTGGTCCCCCGGCCATCCTGGGTGGAATCCGAGTTCCTCAAAAGGTTCAAGAAGTCATCCAAAAAGGCGACCGACTGGTTCTACAAATTCAGCCAGGACACCGACTACATCCGCCGCTACAGAATCTGCAAGGACGTGCGCTGGAAGACCAAGACCGAGTACGGCGACATAGACATGACCATAAACCTCTCCAAGCCGGAAAAGGATCCCAAAGCCATAGCCGCCGCCCGCAACGCACCACAGTCAGGCTACCCGGCCTGCCTCCTGTGCAAGGAGAACGTCGGTTACGCCGGCCGCATGAACCATGCGGCCCGTCAGACACACAGGATTATTCCCCTCCGACTGAACGGAAAGGAGTGGGGCTTTCAGTACTCGCCTTACGTCTACTACAACGAGCACTGCATCGTGTTCAGCTTCGAGCACGTCCCCATGGAAATATGCCACGAGACTTTCGCCAGCCTCTTTGATTTCATAAAGCTCTTTCCGCATTATACAATCGGGAGCAACGCCGACCTTCCGATTGTGGGCGGTTCCATCCTGTCCCACAATCATTTCCAGGGGGGCTGCTACGAATTCCCCATGGCAAGGGCCGACTACGAGGAGACTTTCAGCATATCCGGCTTTGACGATGTCAAGTGCGGCATCATAAAATGGCCCATGTCTGTCATACGGCTCACCAGCGGCAACAGCGACCGCTTGGTTCAGCTGGCCGACAAGATCCTGATCAAGTGGCGTGGTTACAGCGACAAAGACGCATTCATCTTTGCGGTGACGGACGGGGAGCGGCACAACACCATAACGCCGATTGCGCGCAAGCGGAACGGCCTGTATGAGCTGGACCTTGTGCTGCGCAACAACATCACTACGCCCGAGCATCCCCTGGGCGTATTCCACCCCCATGCCGACAAGCACCACATAAAGAAGGAGAACATAGGCCTCATCGAAGTCATGGGCCTTGCAGTCCTTCCGTCCCGCCTGAAGAAGGAGCTTTGCGACCTGGCCAAAGCGATCGTTCAGGGGGAGGATGTTTCTGGCAACCCGGAGCTGGAGAAACACTCCGCCTGGATTTCCCAAATCCTCTCGCGGCACGGAAACTTGACAAAAGACAACGTGGGACAGGTGCTGAAGGACGAGACGGGGCTTGTCTTTGCCCAGGTCCTTGAGGATGCGGGCGTTTACAAGCGCACCGAATCCGGCAAGGCAGCCTTCAGGAAATTCATCAGATCATTTGCATAAATCGCATATATATATATAAAGGAAGGACTTTATGTCAAACCTACAGATACCAAGTGGCTACAAGCCGCTTCTTAACGAGAAGGAAACGGAGCACGCCATCGTGCTCATCAAGGAATTTTTCCAGCTTTCGCTTTCGACCGAGCTGAGCCTGACCCGCGTCACCGCTCCCCTGTTCGTCGAGTCCGGCCTGGGAATAAACGATGACCTGAACGGCGTGGAGCGGCCCGTCCGCTTTCCCGTAAAAGACATGGGCGAGCGTCAGCTGGAAATCGTTCACTCCCTGGCCAAATGGAAGAGGCTCAAGGTCGCAGAGCTGGGCCTGGGCCGGGGATTCGGCATCTACACCGACATGAACGCCATACGGGCAGACGAAGACCTGGATAACCTGCACTCGCTCTATGTGGATCAGTGGGACTGGGAGCTGCACATAGACGAGCGTGACAGGACGGTGATGTTCCTGAAGGAAACCGTCGCCAAGCTTTATTCCTGCCTTAAGCAGACCGAGTTCTATATCTACGACAAATACGAGCACATAGAGCCTATCCTGCCGGAGCACATCACGTTCGTCTATGCGGACGACCTGCAAAGACGCTATCCCGACAAGACCCCGAAGGAGCGCGAGGCTATCGTGACGAAGGAGCACGGGGCCGTCTTCCTGATAGGAATCGGCGGTAAGCTTCCCGACGGCTCCATACATGACGGACGCGCGCCGGACTACGATGACTGGATTACCGAAAGCGGCGACGGTCACAGGGGTCTGAACGGCGACATCCTGGTCTGGAACCCCGTGCTCCAGTCTGCGATGGAGCTTTCGTCTATGGGAATCCGCGTAAGCCCGGAATCCCTCAAGGCCCAGCTTGCCGAGCGCGGATGCCCGGAGCGGGCGGAGCTGGACTTCCACAAAAAGTTGCTCTCAGGCAAGTTGCCCCAGACATTGGGAGGCGGAATAGGCCAGAGCCGCCTTTGCATGTATTTCCTGCGCAAGGCCCACATCGGGGAAATCCAGGTCAGCACCTGGCCCGATGACATGCGGAGCAAGTGCGCCAAGGCCGGCATAAAGCTCTTGTAGTCTGCCATCCCTGTTCCGTGTGATGGAAAAACTTGAAGATTCCGATACTATCATATATACTAGATACAACAGGTTGATGCTAGTTTATGATGGTCGGAACAGGGAGACGGTTTTAGATGGAGAAACTGGACAACAAGGAAACAGGCGGTGACAGCCAGCTTCTCATGCAATGCTTTGCCCTCATGCACAAGTCCTTGGAGCATGATGAAAGCATCAGCTGCGTCCTTGCCCTCCTTGGAGAGAAGCTTGAGGCCGGCAGGATAGGGCTGTATGTCAGGCCGGAGCCGGATGTGATTTACCGGGCCTACGACTGGAGCCGGCAAAACGGATTTGTCAGCCTAGGGACAAAGGACATATTCCTGCAAGGCGATGCCGTCTTATACAGCTGCTCCATATCCGAACCATATCTTTATGACGAATCCGACATCCTCTTCTTTGAGAAAAAAGTCCTTGCCGATTACGGCGTAATACTCGAAACAGAAGCCAAATCCATGCTCATTCTGCCCTTGGAATACGGCGGGCAGATAAAAGGCTTCATAGGGGTTGAGGACATGTCGGTCCAAAAGGTCCGTCAGCTTCAGGCATCCCTTATTTACCTGCCATTCGTCATCATGGGGCCGGTGTTCTGCAAGATGGAAAACGATGCCCTGCGCAAGGTAAGCGGCGTACTCTCCGACACAAAGCGTGTCTACGAGCTGACAATGGAGAACACCAAGCTTGTGGTCTTTGAGTCCGACCTCCTCAAAGGCGTCACATACGTCGTGGACTCGCCCTATTCCAGGCGTTTCATGAAGGACGCCGGTTTTCCCAAGGTCATGCAGAACCCGGTACAGATTCTGTCTGCCCACATGGACTCGGAGAGCAAGAAG
>CAMNGY010000222.1 GCA_946538795.1 uncultured Treponema sp. | reverse complement strand
AGCTCGGCCAGGCAATGACGCTCATGCGCTCTTTCTTCAGCTCAATCCCCTACAATGCGGAGAAGCAGGACGAAAATCACTACAAGACCGTCTTCTTCCTGATAGCCCGCTTGTGCACGCCCTTTGTCGTCCATACCGAGGAGGCGAGCGCGGCGGGACGCAGCGATATGGTCGTGGAGACGGAGAGGGCAGTATACGTCTTTGAGTTCAAGCTGGACGGCACGGTGGAGGAGGCCCTCGCGCAGATAGATTCCAAGGGATACCTCATACCCTACGAGGCTGTCACCGGGGCGGACGGCAGGCCCAAGAAGCTGTTCAAGGTGGGCGCGAGCTTCGATGCGAATACCCGTACGCTCGGCGGCTGGAAGGCCGTGGAGGGGTAGGGACATTATGGTTGAAAATGATTTAGGAGATGCTTCATGAGCGAAGAAACCATCCCTTTGCGCAAAGACATTCCCGCCAGTGACAAATGGGACTTGACGGCCCTTTATGTGGATGACCGGGACTGCAAGGCGGATTTTGATGAAATTCCCGCCCTCACAGAAAGAGTCCTCGCCTTCAAGGGGCACCTGTCGGACAGCCCGGAAAAGCTCCTGGAAGCCCTCAAGGCCCGGGAAGCGGCCGACCGCACCACAGTAAGGATCACAGACTATGTACACCTGCTGAAAAATGCAGGGGATGATGTTCCGGAGTGGCTAGAGAACGGCTGGTCGGCTATCCACCAGTATTATGCCACCGTCAGCTTCTTTGATCCAGAACTCTGCGCCATGGCGGACGACACGATACAGTCCTGGATCCAGGACAAGGCCTTTGACGACTACCGGGTCTATATCCAGAAGCTCCTCCACAACAAGCTCCACATCCAGAGCGAAAAGGAAGAGTCGTTCCACATCAGAGACTACAACCGCCAGATGGACAAATTGAAGGACGAAGTGGACAAGGTGCTTGGCTCGATACACGTTGACGGTAAGGACATCCCCCTCACCAATAGAACCTTCGGTGACTTCATGAAAAACCCCGACCGGGCGGTCAGGAAAGAAGCCGCCAGCAGGTTCTTTGCCGCCTTCATCCCCCACGCAGATACAATCGTAAACATTTACGCCGGTTTGGTAAAAGAAAACATCTCTCATGCACGTGAACGGAGATACAAGAGCTCGCTCGAGGCAGCCCTCTATAAAGACAATGTCCCCGTCTCCGTCTACACGAACCTGATCGCGACGGTCAGCGCAAACCTCGCTCCCCTGCACAAGTACTATTCCTTCTATAAGCGCGTCCTGGCCCTTGACGAACTTCATCGTTACGACATAAATATGCCGCTTGTTCCCGAGCCGGAGTCAAAAACCAGCTATGAAGAAGCAGTCGAGATTGTTCGCAGCGCCCTCGCTCCGCTCGGAAGGGAATACACCGACCTGCTCTGCGGTGGCCTTCTTGGCGGTTGGTGCGACCGCTACGAGAACAAGGGTAAAAGAACAGATGACTATGAATGCTTCTGTTATGACGGGCTCCCCTTCATCCATCTCAACTACAAGGAGAGCGACCCGTTCGCCGTATATAAAATGGCGCACGAGGGCGGCCATGCCATGCACAACTGGTATTCCGTCCGCAACAACCCATTCATGAGCTATTGTCACGCGACCTTCGAAGCGGAAGTGGCATCAACCTTCAACGAGGAACTGCTGTTTCAGTACCTCATGAAAAACGCGAAAGACGACACAATGAAACAGTATCTCCTTTCTCAAAGGGTAGTTATCATTTGCGGATGCCTGTACCGGATTACAATGAGCGCTGAGTTCGAGCTTGCCGCCTTTAAGGCGGGTGAAGCGGGATACCCCTTGTCCACCGATGCGCTGCGCACTCTGTACCGGGGCATTCTTGAAAAGTATAATGGTCCTGAGATGGTCTTAGAAGAAGGATACGAATTGGAGAGGCTGACTGGAAGGGATTTCTACACCCCTTTCGGCGGCTACAACGGCTACCAATATGCAACGGGCATAACTGCGGCCCTCGCGCTCGCAAAAAAGGTTACGGAGGGCGGGCTGGAGGAACGGGATGCCTACATAAACTTTCTCAAGTCGGGCGGTTCGCATTACCCGCTCGAAAACCTCCGCATCGCCGGTGTAGACATGGAAACGAACGAACCCTTCCTGGCTGCATGCGACAGGTTCAAGTCGCTCGTGGACCAGCTGGATACCCTTCTGTAGACAAAAACGCTTATTTCGTTCAGGCACCCCCGCCCTCGACTTTCCGCCCCGACCGTCAGGCGTCCCCCGCTGGCAGGGACGGCCAGCTCCCCCGTCCGCCCTGCCCCCCGCGGGCTCGCTTTCCATACCCGTGGCCTTTGTGCTATGCTTGTCACATGAAGAGGATTCGTGCGCTTCTCGCGCTTCTCGCGGCGGCATGCCTGTTCGCCTCCTGCGGGCACAGGACCGCACCGGATGGCGGTGCCGCTGGCAACTCTAAGGCCGCTGGCAATGCCGACGCCAGCTCGCTGTGCATCTACCAGGTGATGGTCTCCACGTTCCGCGACGGGGACCCGTCCATCGGCTATACGACGGCGTGGGGACCGGAGGAAGAAACCGGCGGCGACCTGCAGGGCATCATCGACTCGCTGGACTACATTCGTTCCCTGGGCTGCAACGCCGTCTGGCTCACGCCCGTGTTCGACTCCAGCGGCGCCAACGGCAACGACAGTTCCGGCTTTGACGGCAGGCTGGATTCCACAGGCTACTACGCCAAGGACTTCTTCCACATAGCCCCCCATTTCGGAAGCGACGGGAAATTCCGGGAGCTCGTCGCGGACTGTCACAAGAAGGGCCTGTACGTCATACTCGACGGGGTATTCGGACATTGGGGCGACACCGTGGCCCCCTCCCCGTCGGGAAGGACGCCGGTCAGGGAACACGGCAAGTTCAACGGGGCATCCTTCCCCGAAAGCCTGGATTTCTTTACGGAGGTCGCCGGCTACTGGATCCGCGAATACAAGATAGACGGCTGGCGGCTGGACCAGTGCTACCAGCTGGGGACAGACGGCGACGGCGTCAAGGACGGCCGCAACTACTGGTACGACATCCGCCGTGCGGTGGAAGAAGCCTGCGCGGAAAACCGTGCGGCGGGAGAGCGGTGGGGAACGCTGGGATACCTGGTCGGGGAGTGCTGGAAGAATACGGCAGGGGAGATCCAACGCTCCGTCGTCAGTTCTGGAACGGCCGAAGGCGAGGGCCTTCCTTCCTGCTTCGACTTCCCCTCCCGCAACTGCATCAGCCGCATCATGACCAAGGACTGGGAGCGGGCAGGCAGGCTCCTGGGCTACGTGTTCTCGACCGCGCAGAAGAAGGGCTATTCCAACAGCTTCCTGCCAAACCTCCTCGTGTCCAACCACGACATGGACCGGCTGGGCACGGCGATAAGTGAGGCCCTCCCCACCCAGCGGCCCGACGACACGGAAAGCGAAACGTACTACAGGAAGCACAAGCTTGCCATGGCCATCCTCGCGGCATACTCCGGCCCCGTGACCGTCTACTACGGCGACGAGTGGGGCGCATGGCTGGACCCCGCCAGGATTGGGAGCTTTCCCTGCTACCGCGACAACTCCTCCCGCACGGCGGGAAAGACCGCGGGATTTACCCCCGGGGAGCAGGACGCGCTGGACTACGCGGCGGCCCTGCTCACGGCCAGGCAAAGGCACCCCTCGCTGTACAAAGGCACGAACGAAACCATATCCGCGGAAGGCAGCACCTACATCGGGAAGAAGACGCTGGGCACGGAGGAAACGGTCTACATACTGAACTGCGGGGAGGAAGCCTACAGCTACTCGCTCGACAGGGGCGGCAGGGACCTCCTTTCCGGCAGGCGGGTGGGAAAAAGCGGCACAGTCGCCCCCTGGTCGGCCCTCTTCATACAAGTCCGCTAGCGCGACGATGCGGACCGGCCCCGCCGTAACGCTAGCGCAGCCTCACGGCCATGGGAATCAGTTGTCAATGGGGAATCATCCATAAAAACGTATGGAGCGGGGAGGGGCCCCATAGCGAGCGTTTGATTGCCTCATGGTCATTGTGGGCCCGTCCGCATATGCTGAATATGCGTATGATATAGATGCAATCTCGGCGAGCGTATGGGGACACCCCGCGGGAATACGTTTTTATTGTGTACATGTAGTAAAAACTCCTTCCCGCGCCGCCCGGCGGCGGG
>CAMNGY010000221.1 GCA_946538795.1 uncultured Treponema sp. | reverse complement strand
CGTGTCCCGGCTCCGGGTACCAGAGGCGGCGGATGTGCTTTTTGGCAAGGACCATCGCCGCGTCAAAACGTATGATCGGGAAGTTGGAGGCGACTTTCATAATCTGCTGGATGACGGCCTCCCTCGCCTCCGGGTTCAGGAAGTCAATCTGCGCCGTGTCGTTCCAGGGCATGCCCGTGCCGTCGTTGCCGTGGTAGATGTATACCGTGTCGCCGGTATAGTTGTCCACGCGCTTGAAGCAGACCGCACAGTCGCTCTTGGAGTAGTAGTGGTCCTCCAGGTATATCGACACGCGGGAGTCCTGGCTCAGGTTCTCGCCGTTGAAGCTGTACTGGGGGAAGGGGCAGTCGCGCCGGGTGATGAAATACTGGGGATGCTCGATGACCCACTTGCCGTCCATGCCCGTGTGGTTGGGAACCATGTCCGCGGCAAGGCGGATGCCGCGTATCCAGCATCGCTTGCGCAGGTTGTCCAGCGCGCCCCAGCCGCCCAGGTTGTCCGCAATCTCGTAATCGTAGAGGGAGTATGCGGAGGATGCCGCCTCGGGGTTTCCGTTTATCTGCTTGATCCGCTTGCTTGCCCAGCTGCGCTGCCAGAGGCCAATCAGCCAGAGGCCGGTAAAGCCCTCGTCGCGCAGGCGGTCAAGCTCCTCGTCGGGTATCTGGTCAAGGCGGCTGATGTCGCGCTCGTACTTCTTGGAAAGCTGGTAGAGCCAGACCAAAACGGTCTTCGCCATCAGGATGACCTTGGGCATCCAGTCCTTGTCCGGGCTGAATCGCTCATACTCCCGCATGAGGTCGTCGTATGAGTAGGGGGACATGTCTGGGTCGCCGCCGTTGGTCGGGTGCCATGCGGCCTTCTCTTCTTCCGATATCGTGTCCATTCCCTCAAGCAGGCGGCGGAGCCACTCACCGAGCAAGTCCGCCCAGTACTTGCGGATGTAGTCCAGCTGGCCCTTGAGCGATGTCGGGGAAGCTATGACCGGCTCTTTGAACATATTGATGAGGTCGTTGTTCTTGGGGCCGAATACCGGCTGTGTCTTGAAGAATGCCTTTATCTGGTTCCAGGTCTTTACATAGAGGGGGTTCTCCGAAAGCTTCTTGTCGTCAAAGAGAATCTGGAAGGGATGGAAGGCGGGGTTCTCGTTGGCAAGGTGCAGCATGACAAGCTCCTCCAGCACCTGCTCGCGGTTGGGCCTGTCTTTCTTGGTTCCCGGGTCGTATGCGGTGCGGGCAAGGAAGTCCTCCTTGCTGCACTTGCCCTGATAGACTTCCAGCGGGGGGAATTCGTCCATGAACTGGTAGAGCAGCTCGTCAACTTTGTCTTTGCCGCCAAAGTAGCTGTCCAAATCCTCAAGAAGCATCGTGAAACATGAGGGGGCCTTGTCCCGGCGGAAGAGCATGCAGACGTAATGGAGAATCTCGTCGATTAGGCCCATCGCGTTCAGGTTTCCAGCGGAAACCTGCTTCTCCTTCTCGCCCCGGCTGACGAAAAGCTCGTTTAGCTTGGTCTGGAACTTGTGGACGGACTTCATGTCCGCAAGTATGACGTTGCCGCAGGAGGAGTACAGGCTCTGGTCGAACTTGCACAGGTCGCGCACCTGGCGGCTTATATGAAACTCATTGTATGACAAACGCATATTCACCTCTCACTCACGCCTTGTCGTGTATTGCTGCGATTTTCTTTATTCCCTCTATCAGGGCAGCGTCCTTCTCCAGCTCAGCGACGCTTACCGGCATGCGGTAAGTCCAGTTGAAGCTGTTGACGCTTCCCGGCACGTTGATCCGCTCGTCGTCCTGCCTCTCCTTGTAGTACTTCTGGTTCAGGAAGAGGTAGTCCTGCAGCGGGTTGATCAGCCAGTTGCTTCCCGTCTTAGCCGAGCTTTCCAGGCAGAATGCCGCGATTTTCTCGTCAAAGGCATCGTCTTTATTCGGCAGGGCTTCGGTGTTGCCGGCATTGTCCCCGCTGCCGTTCCCGCCGTCAGAGACCAGCCGGAGGTATGCTTCGACGGACTGCTTCTCGTTGTTCCACCACTGGCGCAAGGTGGGGCTGTCGTGGACGGAGGTCGTGCAGACGCTCATCGCCGGGTATTTGCTAAAAGGCACGTAGGGCTGCCCGTCCGTCCCCCAGTCGCGGTTCCATCGGACGACCTTCAGGCTCAGTATGCCCACCTTATCAAGCACGCCGGGCATGCAGGCAAGGCTCGCCCCCAGATCCTCCGCGCAGGGAATCATCCCGGTTGCCCGGCATATCGGGGTCAGGGTCTCAAGGGCCTGTTTCTCCCAGAGCTTGTCCTCTTTCTCCGCGTTCTCGGTGAAAAGCTCTCGGAGCTTGGACTGCTCCTCACCGTTGAGCGACTTCCACGCCGTGGACTCAGGATAGGAGTAAACCGGGATGAAGCTTCCGTCCTCCTGCCTGATCAGGGCCCTGTCGCGCCACTTGCGGGCAAGGGCTTCCTTGAGCCTTCTGTCCTTGCCCTCGTCATCGGCGAGGGGCTGGGAGTAAATCTGCCCGTCGGTGAGAATCTCTTCCTTGAAGTTCCAAAGCTCCTCCTCGCCCACGCGGTCGCAGAGCTTGGACAGGATTGCCACCGCCTCGTCATGGTTCCAGGTGATGTCCTCGATGAGGCCGGTCGGAATGTGGGGCTTGGAAAGCCAGTTTATCCTTCCCTCGTCGAATCCCGCATCCTCAAGCTTCTCAAGGCTTATCGCAGAGCAGGGGGTCGTGTGGCCCAGGTATGCCGTCGTCTCGCCGCGACGGACGCTCCAGATACGGAAGAAGCCCAGTATGTGGTCAATCCTGAACGCCCCGTAGTAACGGGCGGCGAGCGTGACCCGCTCTTTCCACCAGGCGAAGTCAGACGCGGCTATCTTGTCCCAGCTGTAGGTGGGGAAGCCCCAGTTCTGGCCGACGGGGTTCTCGCCGTCCGGCGGGGAGCCTGCCAGCTGCTCCTGATTGAAGTATTCCGGCCATGCCCAGCAGTCCGCGCTGTCATCGTTCATCAGGATGGGAAGGTCGCCCTTGAGCGTGATGCCCTTGCCCTTCACGTAGTCGGCGGCCTCCTGGAACTGCTCGGATGCCCTGAGCTGGCACCATACGAAGAAGTTGTGGCTGGACCGGTGCGCCTTGTTGTTCCAGCGAAGCTCAATCTGCTTGCGGTCCAAGTTCCGTAGCTCGTCGGGCCATGCCTTCCATGTCGCCTGCATGGCGGAATCCTTGAGGTCCTTGAAGACCGCATAGTAAGTTATCCAGGCGTTCTTGCGGATGAAGGCATCGAGTTCACCCTTGAGCTTGGACGCGTATTCCTCCGTGGGCGGGGTCAGCTTGGCCGGGGCGGCCGGAGCTGCGGCCTTTGCCTCCGCGGAAGCCTCACCCGCTGCCGCCTTCTTGGGCTTGGGCGGGGCCTTGGGCTTGACCTTGCCCGCGCATCTTTTTTCTATATAATTGTAGAGCAGGTGGAGAAGCTCGGTCTTGCGCTGGGTCAGCTTGTCATAGTCAAAGCGGGGGCTGTACTTGAAATCCTTCTTGAATGCCCGGTAAGCCTTGGCGAAGGCCGAGTCCATCTTGTAGGCCTCGTCAAATTCAGGCAGCGCGTCTATCCTGATGAACATCGGGTGCAGGGCATACGCCGACAGCCCGGAATAGGGGGACGACTGGGTACCCGTGTCGTTGACGGGAAGCAGCTGGATCACACCGAGGGAACACTTCTCGCAGAAGTCCGCGAAATCCTTCAGAGCCAAAAAATCACCCGCCGCCTCGCAGTCTTTCGTATACAGGGCGGAAAGGGGGACTACAACGCCTGTTTTCCTTTCCATATTACCCCATTATAGCACAGTTCCCGTCAAAAGCAAGGAAAAGCAGCTGTTTTACAGAGTAAAATTTAACGTTTTAAGGGAAGATACAGATGTTGTACTTTGACACCGTGCGGCCATATTTTTGCCAGCGGCAGTCTCTGCCCTTAGGCTGGGCAGAATCTGCGAGCTGCGTGCCTTTCCTGGCTTACCAGTCCTTCTTGAACAGCCAGCTGTATTTTTCGTCCAGGTTCCTGAAGCTGCTTATGTCGAATATTGCCGTGCAAGGCGGTTCGTTGAAAGGCGTTGTCCGTGCAATGAACTGGTCGGCGTTCTTCATCTTGCCCAGAAGCTGCATCACGTCCCCGTCAAAGAAGCTTGCCTTCTCGTCGGTAGAAAGGGTCCACTCTTCGGTCCGGGCTTTCCC
>CAMNGY010000220.1 GCA_946538795.1 uncultured Treponema sp. | reverse complement strand
AATCACTGCCGGACGCAACGGAACCAGCTGCAAAATATCCTCCAACGGCGGAAAGAAAAGGAAAAAGCAGAGAAACAAGCCCCTCAAAGGCCTGCCACCTTTTGTTGGCCGCTATGCAGACGACATCACCGATGCTGACAGCAAAGCCCTTAGGGTTAGAAACCTTGACAGCTTCCTCCTTCAAGCCGCATGACGCAGTACACGAGGCGCATTCCGGCTTGGAGACAGGCAGGACGGAAACAAGCCCACCTTCGAATGAAAGAACTACGGCCTTCCTGCTCATCTGCGTCTTGAAAGTTCCTTCATTTTGTCATTGCAGGTTTTCGCCCCGATGGAATTCCCCAGTTCCTCGTAACAATCACGAAGGTTGTAGAGCGCATCATAATAGTACGGGTTCAATATGAGGGCGTTCTCAAAAGCATCGCTTGCAGTCTGATAGTCGTCCTGATTGAAATACAGTACACCAAGCGTATTCCAGAGGCGGTAGTTGTTCTCGTTCAGGTCCAGCCCCATAGTCGTATACTCGAATGCAGACGGAATGTCCCCGCAGTCAAAGCAAATGGAAGCCAGGGTCTCTATGACATCTTCGTTCGTAGGATTCATGTCGAAGGCATTCTGCATGGCCTTCCTCGCATTCTTTATAGCCCCCGCATCACGGTAGGTAAGGGCAAGGTTGAACCAAAGCAAATAATTTCCCTTCTCTATGTTTATCGCACGCATAAAACAAGCTATGGCCTCGGTATAATCCCCTGTCGCGGCAAGCTTTATTGCCTGATTGTTCAAACTTTCGCAGCTTTCCCGCATGTGCCTCCTCCCTAAGTCCTCTAAGTTCCCTATAATATAGCAGGAACCATAGAATAAAACAAGTTGCGGATGCTTGAAGCGGAAGAATTATCCTGCCCGAACAGACTGATAAATGAGGAGCAACCTTCCCTGATGAAGTCCGCCCCCTTGTTCCTGGCCGCCGTAATCACCCCGGCAGCATCCAAAAGTCCTATCGCCTCCTCAACGGCCGGACTTTCTATGCCTTCTTCCGAGGCCTTTTTGAAACATTCGGACAGGACCGCACATTCCCGGGAACTTTGGCCGTATTTGTCCACGAAAAGCAAAACCGGCAAAGACCGCTTGCCTTCAACTATGTCATCTCCGCGTTTCTTGCCGGGATTGCCCGTAGTAAGGTTTATGACATCATCGATTACCTGAAAACCCGCACCTATATAAGAAGCCGTCTCCCCGGCAATCCTTACGGAATCCTCGTCCGCTCCGGCAGCCAGCATACCTATCCTTGCGGCCAGCGAGGCCAGTGTTCCAGTCTTGTTCCTCACCATCGCAATGTATTCGTCCTCGCTTGGGAAAGACCCATTTCCTGCGGCCCTGTGCCAGGCTATATCCATTGCCTGTCCCAGATGCAGGCGGCGAAGCTCCAGCGCATAGTTCCTATAAATGCGGAGTTTGAAAGAATCATCCTGAGAAAGACCATCTATACAGCTGGCCGCCTCAAAGTAAAGCCAGGAAGCAGCGTTTATGGCAGTATCCAGCCCCCACGTAATGTAAGCCGCATCTTTTCCACGCCTCGTCGTAGAGGAATCCTCAATGTCATCATGAATGAGGCTGGCCGTATGTATGAATTCCACGAGCGGCACCAGATGATAGGCGGTATCCAAACCAGGAGCATCATACGCTGCGTCCGCCCCCTTTGCCTCAAGCCATGCTTGGGCACAAAGGACAAGGAAGAGGGGTCTCCAGCGTTTTCCACCAAGATCCACAAGCTCTCGGCAAGGCTCCACCAAGTTCTGCCAGTGAGCGGCATTTACGGCAGGAAACTCATCGCCAAATGAAGCACGAGCCCACGTCTTCCCCTGCGGACGGGGAAGACATTCTGCTATCTCCTTTTCTATTCTTTCCAGGTAGGGTAAAAAGAACTTGTCCATTGGAGCTCAACATCATCCGTTCACGTGCGCGGTGACGATGCTGTTTATCTCCTTGGCCATATTCTCCAAGCTGACCTGCTTCTGAACTGCCCCCAGCTCGAAAGCCGCACGGGGCATGCCATATACGATGGAAGACTTCTCGTCCTGCCCCAAGGTCCAAGCACCTTGCCTGCGCATTTCCGCAAGCTGAGCCGCACCGTCACGTCCCATTCCTGTCATAATGACCCCCAAAGCCCGGTTCTGGAACAGCTTTGCTACGGACTCAAAGAGCACATCGGCAGAAGGCCTGTGCCCGTTGCGCAAATCTTCCTTGGACAACCTGATAACATTGCAAAGGGTGGACTTCTCAACCTTTATATGGTAATCACCAGGCGCTATGTAAATTTGTCCCGGATGAATCAGATCCCCGTCCTCAGCCTCCTTGACTTCAAGCGGGCATATACGGTTCAGGCTGGCCGCAAACTCTTTGGTAAAGCCAGCCGGCATATGCTGGACAACAAGGATTGGTCTGGGCAACTTGGGATCAAGCTTGGCAAAGACCTCACGAAGGGCGTTCGGGCCTCCGGTGGAAATTCCCAAGGCAACGATGTCTATGGGTCCCGGCTTCCTGACAGCCTCTATTACGGCAGGCTCCTTCTTCTGGGACTGGAACAAAGTTTTGGGCAATCCTGGAGCCGCAGTCACCTGTGAAGAAATCGGCCTTACCTTATCGGCAATTCCTTCCCTCTTAGCCGCGGATTCCGCCTCCTTCAGCTTCGCCTCGTGCAAGAAGAAGTCCATCGGGTAGACTTCCTTTCCCTTGCGGCTGGCATACCGGCGGCCGTAAGAGGCTATCATCTCAACCAGATCGCCTCCAACGGAACTGATGTTGCTGGAAACGGAACCGGACGGCTTCGTGATAAAGTCGCTGGCACCAAGCTCCAGGCACTGCATCGTGACGCTCGCCCCCTTGGTGGCGACCGAAGAAAGAACTATGACAGGTATATCCAGGCCCTGCTTCTTTCGTTCCTTCAGGAACTCTATGCCGTTCATCTCCGGCATCTCTATGTCCAGTATTATTATGTCTGGTTGCAGGGCAGGAATTTTCTGCAGGCAGAACTTGCCGTTCATAGCCGTACCGACAGTATGCAATCCTGTGGTCGAATCCACCATACGCGAAATCAGGTTGCGCATCAAAGCTGAGTCATCGCAAATAAGAACCTGTATATCATCCATAAGAAATATCTCCTAAGTAACCAAGAAATATGCCACTTTCCCAAATGAGGGAACGTTCCTCAGAGAGGATCTTTCTACCGTATGCCGCTGCAACAGCATGGCTTACGGCATTGTATTACCAAAATCACCCCAGGATCTGCCAGTAAAGCTTCACGGCAAAAGAAGTCCTCCCAGGCTTGCAGGAATGCTATTCGCCTTTCTCGTAAAGGCAGGCCCACTGGGTCTTCAAGAACTTGAACTTGGTATCCATGCCAAAAAGGCTTTCCGAATGACCTATAAACAGATACGAGTGCTTCGCCATGGAATTCCAGAAGCGGTCTATGGTCGCCTTCTGCGCATCCTCGTCAAAATAGATGAGGACATTCCGGCAGAACACTATGTCCAAATCCTTCACACCCGAATCATGGGCAAGGTTGTGGTAATCAAAGTTTATGCAGGACTGAAGCTCAGGTTTAACCTGGTAACCGTCCGTAGACTTGGTGAAAAACCGGTCCAGGTAGACCTGAGGAATTCCCGTTATCCGGCTGTTCTGATAAAAGCCCTGCCGCCCGACCATAAGGGACTTCAGGGATATATCGGAGGCCTTTATGCTGAACGTGTACGGGGCCGGAAGCTTATCCTTGAGCAGCATGGCTATCGTGTACGGCTCCTCACCGGTAGAGCAGCCTGCGCTCCAGATGTTTATCTTCGTCTGGCCGGTTTTCTTCTTGTCTTCTATCAAATGCGGTATGACATAATTTATCAAGGCATCGAAATGAGGCTGGTTCCTGAAGAAACGGGTAAGGTTGGTCGTTATGCTGTCCAAGAAAAGCTTGAACTCTTCCTGGTCCGACGTAACCATCCTGTAGTAGGCATCCACATCGTCAAGCTGCTTTTCCCTCAGCCTCTCCTTCAGACGACTGTCCAAAATGGAACGGTTCGTATCCGAAAAAGTAATGCCACTTGACTTATATATCAGGTCGCGGTACATATTGAACTGTGAATCGTTAAGCAAATCTGCCATAATCTCATTATATACCGCAATTGAAAAAATGTAAACAAACTTTTCCAGTTTTCCGGCCAAACGGAACCCTTGAAAACTACTATTCG
>CAMNGY010000219.1 GCA_946538795.1 uncultured Treponema sp. | reverse complement strand
GGTCGGGGATCTGAGCGACTGGAGATACGAGGGCGTTATCTACGGCAGGATGGACGACCCTGCCAACAAGGACGGCAGGATGGTGCTCTACGCTCCGGACGTGACGCAGGGGCCCGACGGCCGCTACTATCTCTATTATGTATACGACAAGGTCGGCTTCGTTTCCGTCGCCGTGTGCGACAAGCCCGCCGGACGCTACAAGTTTTACGGATACGTGCATTACAAGGATGGAACCCGACTGGGGGACCGCAAGGGCGATATGCCACAGTTCGATCCGGGAGTCCTGACCGAGGGCAAGAAGACCTACATGTACACGGCTTTCTGCGGCCACAAGATGCAGGACCGGATCGGGGCCATGGCGACCGTGCTGGGCGAGGACATGCTGACAGTGGAGGAAGAGCCGGTCATCATCGTGCCGGGCGACTGCTACGCGCTCCCCGAGGATGCGGCCCGCAAGGCCGTAGCCGGTGAGGTCGCCGTGACCGGATGCCCCTACAAGCTTGACTCGGTCGGGAACTGGGCTGGGTTCAAGGATCACGAGTTCTTTGAGGCCTCTTCCATCAGGAAGGTCGGCGGCACATACTACTTCGTATTCTCATCGTCGCCGATGCACGAGCTGTGCTATGCGACGAGCAAAAGCCCGACCGGGGGATTCGCCTACGGCGGGGTCATCGTCAGCAACAGCGACATAGGCATCTCCTGCTACAAGAAGGCGGACATGCCCGCCGCCTACGGGGCGAACAACCACGGCGGCATGGTTCAGGTGAACGGCAGCTGGTACATCTTCTACCACCACCACACGAACGGTACCTGGTACTCCCGCCAGGGCTGCGCCGAGAAGATAGAGATACTGCCGGACGGCCGCATCCCCCAGGTGGAGATAACGTCCTGCGGGCTCAACGGCGGGCCTCTTGAGGGCAAGGGAGAATATCCGGCCTACATAGCCTGCAACATCTTCACCGACAAGCCTTCGGTCTACGTTGGCGACGGCCTGCCCAGGGTGACACAGGACGGCCGGGACAATGCTGACGGCAGCCCGAAGGACAAGGAGGACTCAAGCTACATCGCCGGGATAACGACGAACACGACGATAGGCTTCAAGTACTTCGACTTCAAGGGTGTGACCAGGGTTTCCGTCTCCACGAGGGCCTACATACAGGGGAACTTCGAGGTGCGCACGGCATGGGACGGCCCGGTGCTGGGCAGGATTACGGTGGACTCCTCCAATTTCTTTGAGGAGCATTCTGCCGAAGTCAGGATTCCAGACGGTGTGGCCGCGCTTTACCTGACCTTCACGGGGACGGGCACAGGACAGCTAAAGTCCATCCGCCTAAGCTGACGTTCGTATAGGTAATTTTCTGTAAACGAAAACGCTGGACAAACGGTTTTTTCGCTATATAATTATCTTTAACAGTTCATTATATGTTCGGAGGAAACATGAAAAAAATCATAATCGGAGCCATGGCGGCGATGCTCGCATTAGGCATGGCAGGATGCAAGAAAGACAACGGTGGCAGCGCGGCAAATGCCGGCGGTGACACCGGCAGCAAGTCCATGAACATCTCCATCTTCACGATCCAGCAGAGGCAGCAGCCCCCGGCGGACAACAAGATGTACAAGTGGATAAAGGACAAATTCGGAGTGACCTTCTCGTTCGACATCCTCGTCGGCGACAAGGACCAGAAGATCGGACTTCTTATCTCCGATCCCGACAACCTCCCCGACCTGGTCGAGGTTGACTCCCCCAAGTTCCAGGAGGCAGGCTGCCTCATCGACCTCAAGGAGCTCGTCGAGCAGTACGCCCCCAACCTGATGAAGCACTATGCCCCCGCGTGGAAGCAGATGCTCGCCATTGACGGCGGCCACATTTACAGCCTTCCCAACTACGGAGTCTTCGACGGCCCCGATCAGGGAACATACTACAATCAGAACGGCTTCTGGATTCAGAAGGCCGTCCTCAAGGAGTACGGATATCCTGAGGTCAAGACCGTTGACCAGCTCTTTGACATGCTCGAGGACTATGCGAAGAAGTACCCGACGATCGAGGGAATGAAGACGATCCCCTTCTCCATCATCACGGCTGACTGGGAGGCCTTCAACCTGTGGAACCCGCCGAACTTCCTGGCCGGATACCCGAACGACGGAAACGGCCATGTCGTGCAGGAAGGCGGAAAGTACGTCTACAAGGACAACTTCACCGACGAGAACGCCAAGAGGTGGTTCAAGCTCGCCAACGGCTACTTCCAGCGCGGTCTGATTGACCCCGAGTCCTTCACCGACAACCGCGACCAGTACTATGCAAAGGTCGCCCAGGGCCGCGTCCTCTGTATGTTCATCCAGGGATGGCAGTTCATGAACGAGGCCGAGAACACGCTCAAGACCGCAGGTCTTTACGAGCGCACCTATGCCCCTCTCCCCGTCGTCTTTGACGAGAGCATAAAGCCCCACTACCGTGACATCTCCATCCCCAACCTGCAGCGCGGATACGGAATCACGACCAAGTGCGGCAAGGACAAGGCCATCCAGATCATCAAGTTCATGGACGAGATGGTTAAGGAAGAGAACCAGAAGATCCTCCAGTGGGGATTCGAGGGTGAGGACTGGCAGAAAGACGACCAGGGCCGCCCCTCACGCACTCCGGAGCAGAGGGCCCAGCAGGAGGACAACAACTGGATCCTGCACAACAAGGCTACCCTCTGGTGGGAAGAGGCTCCCAAGATGGAGGGATCCTACTCTGACGGATACGCTTGTGCCATGATGAACATCCCGTGGGAGTTCCAGGCCAACGCAAAGCCCGAGGACATCGAGCTGTGGAATGCCTACGGTGTCGCCTCCTATGCGGCCCTCGTTGACAAGAACCCGCCCGCAAACGCCGGCTGGTACCCCATGTGGCAGCTCGCTCCGGTCGACGGATCCGAGGCGGCCCTCGCCCTGGCCAAGACCGAGACTGTCCGCAGGAAGTACATGCCTGACATGATCAAGGGCAAGCCCGCGGACTTCGAGAAGACTTGGAACGAGTACATCAAGGAGATGGACAAGGCCAATCTCGCCAAGTACGTTGAGTTCATGCAGGAAGGACTTGACGAGCGCGTCAGGGAATTCGGCGGTCTGCCCGAGTAATCTGCCGGCCTGGAAATCTAGAATGTAAAAAGCAAGGGCTGTCCGTTCTTTTTGGGCAGCCCTTTTTTCTAAACCAAGGAGTATTTATTCAGCTATGTCACAAGCGACCCCTTTGAACAAAAGGAAGACATTCTGGCAGCTATTGTTCAGCCAGCGTCAGCTCGTGCTGATGTCGCTTCCGTTCGTACTGTACATCATACTGTTCAAATTCATCCCCCTGTGGGGCTGGACCATGGCCTTCCAGAACTTCAAGCCGGCCAAAAGCTTCTTCGACCAGCAGTGGGTAGGCTTCGCCAAGTTCGCGTTCCTGTTCAAAGACAAGGAATTCCTTTTGTCCCTGCGCAACACGATCGGCATGAGCCTCATAAGCACGGCTCTGGGATACATCACGGCAATCACTATTGCGGTTTTCCTGAACGAAGTCCAGTTCATTGGCCTCAAGCGCTTCACCCAGACAGTCTCCTACCTGCCTCACTTCCTGTCATGGATTATCGTCACGGGCCTGGTAGCGAACGTCCTTTCCGTTGAAGACGGAGTCCTTAACAACATCCTGCTTTTCTTCGGCCTGATTGACCAGCCCATCCAATGGCTCGCAACCCCGAAGTACTTCTGGCCCATCATAGGATGGACTTACGTCTGGAAGGAAGTCGGCTGGAACACGATCGTATACCTGGGCGCAATGACCGCCATAGATCCCAACCTCTACGAGGCTGCCGAGATTGACGGCTGCGGCAGGCTCCGCAAAATCTGGCACGTCACGCTTCCCGGCATAAAGCCGACGATCATAATCATGATGATAATGAGCGCAGGACACATCTTGGATGCGAACTTCGAGATGCCTTACTTCCTTAAGAACGGAATGATTGAGGATGTTGCCTCAACTATCGACATATACGTGCTTAAATACGGTTTCAAGCAGTTTGACTTCGCGCTGGCCACAGCCGCTGGTATCTTCAAGAACGTTGTCAATATCCTCCTGCTGATTGTTGCGAATTTCATAGCCAAGAATGCCGGTGAAGAGAGGTTGATATAATGGACAATTCAATAAGCAGAAAAAAATACAGGAGCGTAGGTGACATACTGTTCAATTTTATCATCTACACAGTCCTTGCGGTCCTT
>CAMNGY010000218.1 GCA_946538795.1 uncultured Treponema sp. | reverse complement strand
GATATTGTCCGAATTAATTCAAATGATCCCAACGCGTCATTTGTTGAAAAGGCTCGATCAATCGATGTGCTGAGTGTCACCACAACTATGGAGGTCGGAGTAGACATTGGTCCTCTTCAAGGTGTGATGCTGACCAATATGCCTCCGCAGCGCTTTAATTACCAGCAACGCGTCGGACGAGGCGGACGACGAGGCCAGGCTTACTCCGTTATTCTTACATTATGTCGCGGTCGAAGTCATGACGAGCACTATTTCCTTAATCCGCAACAGATTACAGGAGATCAACCTCCGACCCCTTTCCTCTCTATGGATCAATATGAAATCCTTCAGCGCTTGTTTGCAAAGGAAGTATTGTATTATGCATTTAAGTCGTACGCCCGAAAATATAATGTCCGTCTGGACGGTAATACACATGGTGAATTTGGCTCTAGAACGGAATGGAAAGATAATAATGGTGGGATAAAAGATTACATTGGCGCTTGGTTGTCATCATCAGGGAACACGGCTTTATTAAGAAGTATAGCAGCCTTGTTGACCTTTGATCAGGAACTTATCGGACGCCTTGTGGAATATGCTTCCCTTATTGAAGGTGAAAAGAGTCTCTTCAAAAGCATTGACTGGGCTGTGGATGATGATTCTGTGGTTGCCGACTCTCTGGCCGAATGCCTGGCAGAAGATGGCATCCTCCCGATGTATGGAATGCCTACTCGAGACCGTCAATTGTATCATAGCATCCAAAGGGGACGTAATTATGCCATTAAGGAAGAACTATCTTCCGTCTCCCGCCCAATAGACCAGGCTATTTCTGCTTTTGCTCCCGGTGCTTCAATCACAAAAGACAAACATGTTCTCACGTCCATTGGTTTTGCTCAGGCATCTTTGGTTTTTGGACAAGGATATCACGGGGCAAGTTGCATCAAGACAAAAGGTGACCCGTCTGCCCCTGTTTTTCCGTTACGAATGACTTTCTGGGAATGTACAAATCGCAGTTGCAGGCACATTGTTACGGAATTGCCCGGCATTGGAAGTACGACAAAGAATTGCCCTTGTTGTCAGGCGCCAATGACGCCATCAACCATTTGTACGCCGGCAGCATTTATTACAAGCCTCTCTAAAGGTTTCGATAAAAGAGACGATTCGGAAATCCTTGTTAAGCGAAATGGTATCCGGATGGAAACCTCCGCGCTGCCTCAAATACAGCAGAGCCCTTCTCATCAGAACTACTTACTGACTTTCCGTCAAGGAGGAAAGACCTGGCGTGTCAGTGATAAAAAAATCCAAGGCTGTGAGTGCAGCGTTAGTTATAACCTTAATGGTACTTCTTTTAGTTCTGCTGCAAAACAATGGATAGCGGATCCGATCTATAATGGAAGTGATGCTCCACATTCATTGTCGACCGGTAGAGCAGATTTAAAGACGGCTGACACCAAAGATGTCGTTACGCATATCAGGACAGTGGGTGAAATGGAGGAAATATTCCTTGCGGCACAAAAGATTACCAATGTCATTACCCTGTCTCCAAAAGAAACCGTCGATGGCCTGATTCTAGAACCATTCCATTGTGACCAGGACGGGAAATTAGATTTCAGGACACAGGGAGTGAGAGCCGCGTATTATTCATTGTCCTTTATTCTGCAAAGAGCTATTGCTTCTTGTTTGGATATTGATCCGACTGAGATAGATGTGGTAGAGGTGCTGTCAAAGCCCGGACGCCTGGGTGAGGTGTGTCTGGCTGACGAAAAAATCAACGGCTCTGGTTTTGTTGCTCATTTCTATAACAACTTCCCGGACTACATGAAACGAATCCTGGAGGGAGAGGACATTTACTTCAAGAAGATGTTGAGTGATGAACATATAAAAGAATGCGACTCATCATGTTATAAATGTCTTCAGACATATAGAAATATGCCTTATCACGGTCTTCTGGATTGGAGACTGGGAATAGCATTACTCCGCGTAATGGTTGATTCGGCATATAAAGCAGGAGCTGACGGAGTTTTCGACCAGCCGGAATTGCGAGGGTGGCCAGAAGCCGCGAGAGATAGGCTTGTTGCTCTTAATGAAGGATTCTTCAGCACGCGACCATATGCTCTTGAGGTCACATCAACAGGAATCCCGTTCTTATATGATCCCGATGGAGGTCGAAAACCGGTTTTTGCCGCCCATCCTATGTGGTCTGGCGTTAGAGAAACGACGGTTTTGGCCGATGCATTATTGGAAGCTGAAATATTGACGAATACACCCCTTTCTGAAGACAGCGTCATTGTGATTGACACATTTAACCTCCTTCGAAGGACTAGTAATTGCTACGAGTATATTCAAAAAATGCAGCATAGATAATGCGCTTCCCTCAGATTCCTAACATTGAAAATGCCTGGAGCGGTGTCACAATTGATGCGCTGTCTCCAAGCAATTTCTCATGGGTCAATCGCGGCTGTCGCTATCAGATATTGCTTCAGGCCGTGATTAAGTCATTCAATAACAAGGCATTGTTATTGCCGTCAAATAAGAACGCCTTACTGGGAACGATTATCCATAAGCTATATGAGCTGACAATTAAGGGAGAGCTGAAGTCACTGTTGGATTTAAAAAACAAATGGGAAGAACTAATCACAGCAAAGAAGACAGAGCTCGCTTCACAGTATCCCACATTGCGCTGTGCCAGCCTTAATGATTACGACAAACGTAATAGCGCAATACGCTATGCAATGGGTATGATGAGTAGGTCGGGGGTAAATGCAAGTAATGAACAGGGGAGAAGAGTCTTATCGGAAAAATGGCTGGACTGTAGCTCTATAGGACTGAGAGGCACTGCGGATAAGCTGGTATTGGACGGGGGATATGTTGATGTCATTGATTTCAAGTCGGGGCATGTTAAAGATGATAGCGGGGGAATCAAGACTGAGTATCGTGTTCAACTGCACCTTTATGCAGTAATGTGTCAGTATTTATCCTTCGGCACACCCAGGAATCTGTCCCTTGTTGATATCGAGGGAGATTATTATGACATCCCATATTCACAGGTCTTCTCCGAGCAGCTGGTGTATGACGTCCAAGAGGCCCTCAAGTTGTTGAATAATGCTATAGCGGAAAAAGATTTTGGGTCTCATGCAAAGCCGGAGCTTGGGATGTGCTCATTCTGCGGCTGTCGACATGTTTGTCAATTCCGAGACATTTCTGCAGAAGATTATTATCAAACGGTATCTGGTATTTTAATAGATATACCTAGCACAAACATGTATGTGCTGCGCGGCAGCAACGACGTAAAGTATTATGTATCAGGCATAGATGTTTATGATGTCGAGAAGCCTCATGATTATCTGGGTAAAATGCTTACATTTGTAAATGTAATTCGTGCTTCTCAGCAGGCTGATGGCTTTACATTTAAGACCACTGAAAACACACTTGTGTACGAGCAATTATTGAATGGCTAAGCGTATACCGATCATATCTCTTTTCTCTGGTGGGGGCTTCATGGATATGGGGTTCTTGAATGCCGGCTTTGATATCGTGTTCGCAAATGAGTACGATAAAGTCTTTGCCGACCTTCATGATGAAGGTATTACATCATGGGCCCGAAAACATAAAAAGAAATCATGTCCTATTACCAGTACGGAGTCACTTACAGATTTGCCCCCGGAGTTTATACTTAAATCCGCATTTCCCAAGGGAACGCCTGAAGTATGGGGAGTTATTGGCGGCCCTCCTTGTCAGGATTTCACAATGAGAGGTAATGGGAACGGCTTTAAGGGGACACGGGGAAAAATGACCCATGTGTTTCTTGAGCGCATCATGAAAATGAAACCATCATTCTTTGTGATGGAGAATGTTGTCGGTCTTCTGATGCGTAAGAAGCCGAAACAAATCTTAGACACGCTGCTTCTAAAGCTTATAAGCGAGAACTATTATTTGGACCGTGCTACGTTAAATGCCCTTGATTATGGCGTTCCTCAATATCGTAAGCGGGTCTTCATCATTGGATTGCGCAAGGATGTGTTCCAGGTGGAAGGAACAAAAGAATCAACTATTGAGGATATAAGGAGTTTCAGTTTTCCATGGCCGAGGCCAAAATATCCAGACGCTATTACACGCTATGATTGGCCTGACACATCTCCTTTTGGTATGGAAGAAATAGTTAGGCCTGAGGGCATCCCTGACGCCTTATGTGTGCAACATTGTGTAGAAGGAGCAGAGGTGCTTCCCAATGGTAAAGAATTCTTCAATTTCAACGGTGATGCGAATGTTA
>CAMNGY010000217.1 GCA_946538795.1 uncultured Treponema sp. | reverse complement strand
ATGTAGCCCTCATGCACCAGGTAGTAAGGCCGGGGCAGTTCTATCTTGAGCATCTTGAGTATGCTCTTAAACAGTGGCGGCATCTCCAGGCAAGGAAGCCTGACCCCGTCCACAAGGAGGCTGCTGTTGCTCCTGACCAGTATGGATCCGGTAAGCTTGTCAAAGGCCTCCTGTCTTATGGCCTCATCGCCTACTTGAACGACGAACACGGGATCGCTGCTTCCGTCAACGCCCAAGATGGCGTATTCGTCCCCCGTCCATGAGAAGACAAGATCCTCTATGCTGGATTTGAACAGTTTTTTCGCATAACGCTCACCTTCATCCCATGCGGCCTGAATGTCCTGCGTCTGCTGTATGATTGGGAATATGGAGTCCTTCAGCTCCGAAAGCCTTCCAGCGTGGAGCAGTGTGTAGTACTGGATGTTGTCGGTCAGCCTGGTAAGCATTGATGGTACGGTCGATTTCTTGGACACGATGCCCCCCAGACAGGACGATTCCACGGCAGAGGCTTCCAACGGAATAGATGCTGCCATGCGAACATCGGAGTCATCTATGGCAAATTCGATGAGCCCTTTGTCCTGATTTCCAAGCAGAGATATAAGGCTTGAAAGATATATATTGTCTTCCGGGACGGCTTTCTTCATAAGGGACTTAGCGCCCACGACAAGTTTGAACGGGTAGACGCTTTCAGCCTCCAGCATGTTCCGGGCCTGCGCCAGATGTTCCGGAGAGTGGTCTTTTTCAAACGCCTTGAGCAACAAGGATGGCGAGAGGCTTACGGCCAGCAGGTTCTTGCGGACCTTGATGTAAACCCTAGTTAGATTTCCAGTCATCTTGTCCACCGAGTTGTATATAAAATAGCCTCCTTCCTTGACATACTCAAGTCCCTCGACTTTCGCAAAAGGAGCAAGAAAAGATGCCAATCTGCTGATGCACGAAAAATCACCCGCATCCGTTACCGCTATGAAGTCCACGGATTCACCGTCCATGTAGACCGCAAGGTCTGCCCTGCGGCCCGCCAGCAATGGCGCATACTTGTGCTTCCTGAGCGGATTCTGCCGGAGCGACATATAAGCCGCCCTGTAGCCCGAAAGCATGGGGTCAGTAAGCAGCGCATCTGCGGCTTTCAGGTCCAGCAGGGGATTCACGGATTCCCACAGGTTGTCCGTGTGCAGGATCAGGCTGTATTCTCCCGGAATGGCAGAGAGGGGGGAAATTCTGTCCGTCCTGGAATATCCGAACCAGATCAAAGCGAACAGGATGGGAATAAGCAACAAGAAAAGCAATATTACAAGGACAGCCCTCAGAGGGTGCCGTTTATGTGAAGGATGTTTTTCACTGGCCATAAGCATATAATAGCAGATTTGTCAGATTTGCTAAAGGGGCTTTCCTACCACTTGACAAGGGAAGAGCGGGCGCTTAGACTGATTGGAAAGATATGAGCGATGCTTATGGGATTTTATATACGAGGAACAAAAAATGGACCACAAGTCTGAGGATTACGGCCTAAGCTCCATTCCATCGCTTATTTCCCATATTCATACGGCCTTTGCTGAATTCACCAACAGGCGGCTGGCGGAAAAAGGAAATTTCGTATCATCCCACGGATTTATCCTGTACTTGCTTTCCAAGCGGGACCGTATGAACATGGGGGACATTGCGCATCTCATAAACCGCAACAAATCCACGACCACAGTGCTCATAAAGAAACTCAGGGATGAAGGTCTAATAAAGGAAGAAAACGACTCAAAAGACAGCAGGATGAAATATGTCTCACTGACGGCAAAGGGCAAGAAATATAATGACCTGACGACGGCAATCTCCCAGGAACTGCTGGAGACCTGCTACCAGGATTTCTCGCAGGAGGAGAAAGAAGAACTTCTCAGGCTTCTGGTAAAGCTGGGTGGAAACATTGAAAACAGTTTGATATAGAACTATTGACAATATTTTTATATCGAACTATATTGTTTCTCCAAGAGGTTCTGCAATGATTTTTTTTAACAAACGTATCCTGGTGCCCTTTATGGCATTCTCAATGCTTTTCTTTTCCTCTCGCGGAAGCAAGTCTGAAAGAAAAGCCGCATCGGTAGCGGTATTCATCCCAGGAATAATGGCTGACTCGCCCACGTATGCTCATGTAGCGGAGGGCGTACAGGAAGCAATAGACGAATTCAACTCCAAGACCTCGTCCGATGCGGACAAGGCGGAAATATACATAATGGAGGCCGGAACGAACCAGGCCGAATGGCCCGGAAAGCTCACATCCCTTGCGGCAACAGGGGAATATGATCTAATCATTTCATCAAATCCATCGCTCCCAGAGATTGCGCAGCCAATAGCAAAACAGTTTCCAGCCCAGAAATTCATCTTCCTTGATGCGGCCCTTGAAGGCAACCAGCAGATATACACCATCAGTTATAATCAGAGGGATCAGGCCTATATCTCCGGTTACATGGCCGGGCTATACTCCAGGAGCCACAAGGTTGCCCTTGTCGCTGCCCAGGAGTATCCTATAATGAACAACATCCTGTATCCTTATTATGCGAAAGGCGCATCCGATGCCCATGAAGGAACCAGCTGTGACTTTAGGATCGTAGGCAACTGGTATGATGCATCCAAAGGGGCTGAAATCACAAATGCGCTGGCTGATGCCGGCATTGACGTGATACTACCTATTTGTGGAGGGGCATCGCAAGGCGTCATCTCGGCTGCAGGAGAAAGAGGCCTGCACATTGTCTGGTTTGATGAGAACGGCTTCAAGAAGGCGCCCGGAATCATCATTTCATGCTGTATGACCAAGCAGGCAAAGGCTGCAAAAGAAGCCACCCTCCAATATTTGGCGGGAAATACTCCCTGGGGAACGATAAAGGAAGTAGGCTTCAGGGAGGGCTACGCACAGTTCTTTGACAGCGATGAAAACTACATAAAGCACGTAAGTGAGGACATACGTGAAAAGATGAAAAAATTGACAGCAGGTTTGCAGGACGGAAGCGTCAGCCTTCCCGCCTCACTGGACGGCTTGCGCTGAAAGGTTTTCCAGCCGTTATATGGACATAGAGACGCTTTCGCTCACAAAAGCCTACCCTCTGAAAACAGCCCTGAATGACGTCAGCGTCATGCTGGAAGGAGGAAAAATACACGCCCTTGTGGGCGAAAACGGCGCGGGGAAATCCACTCTGGCATCCCTGATTGCGGGATGCCTTGTTCCCTCATCCGGCAAAATACGCATAGATGGCAAAGATGTCTTCTTTTCGTCAGCCGCAGACGCTCTCGCAATGGGAATTGTCCTGGTACGACAGCGTCCCCTTCTCTCCGAATCCCTGAGCGCATGGGAGAACATAATACTCAAGATACATGATGAAAGGGGGAAAGGAATATTCTTCCTGCGTCCCCCTTCACGGGACCTTATCCGCCTGAAAGACATGTGGTGCCCGCAGCTGAACCTTAGCGCGAAAGTGAGGGATTTGGGCGGGAACATGAGGTTCTACATATCGCTCATCGGTTCCCTGATGAGGAACCCCAGATGTCTTTTGCTGGACGAGCCTTCGGCATTCCTTTCGCTGGAAGAACGGAAATCACTATATGAAAAACTAAGGCAATATGCAAATGACGGAATGAACGTCATAGTCATAACCCACTCCTATTCCGAAGCAGTAACCTACCCCGACACGGTTTCACTGCTGAGAGAAGGCCATTTAGTCAGGCATTTTTCAAGCAGGGACGAATACAAGAACTTCCAGGTGCAGGATATGAAGGACGAAATGGCCATAAAAAGCCTTTCCCTGAAACCAAATAGAATCCTCCAGAAAAAAAACGCCTGCTGTATCAGACTTTCCAATGTCTACGTAAAATCCAAGAACAAGCCTTCGCTGCTGAATGCGACGCTTGAAGCGAACTATGGGGAAATAACTGCCGTCACCGGAGTGAAAGAGGCCGCAATGGAAACGCTTGAAGATTTGATGACCGGACTTGAGGACGGCAAGGAAGGGGGAAGCCTCATTTTCACTGACGGGCAAGGCAGGAGCACGGAGGAAAATCTTTCCAAACGGAGGCTTTCCGCGGCCTTCATACGGCAGCACGGCGGGGCTATAGTCCCCTCGGACAAAAACTACCGGGCCTCCAATCCCGCGCTGACCGTCCTGCAGATGCTGAGCGTGTATGCGACAAGCGAGAAAGACAAGGAAAAGCTCGCCCGCTCGCTCGTAGATGAAGCGGGCATCACGATAGGACTCAGCGAGAAATGCTTCGC
>CAMNGY010000216.1 GCA_946538795.1 uncultured Treponema sp. | reverse complement strand
GATGACAAGAAGCGCAACATACTGGACAGGTCCGAGTTTCCTGCCAATATAGGGCGGGACGTGTTCACTTCCCGCTACATCAGCCGCGACACCATGCTGAACGCCCAGCGTATACTGAACCGCTTCGGTGAGCAGCTTGCGGCCTGGGGGCTGAGCAGGGATGAGACCTTGGTGCTGGGGACTTCCGCGGTCAGGGAGGCCCTGAACCGGGACCCCTTTGTGGACAGGATCAAGATAAAGACCGGCTTTACCGTCCGCGTCATAGACGGGATCGAGGAAAACCGCCTCATGTACATTGCGGTGACCGAATGCCTGAAAGAGGAAAGCTTTCCGGTCAGGCAGAGCAACTCCATAATCCTGGATGTCTCCGGCGGGGCGACCGAGATGATGCTCATGGAGAAGGGCAGCATGGTCGGCGCGCATTCGCTCAGGCTTGGTACGGTGATAATAGGCCAGCAGATTCATTCCATGACCGGCAACACCGGGGACGCCATACGCTTCGTGGCGGAATTCATAAACAACACCAGGGCAACGCTGAACGCGGAGATGAGGCTGGACAAAATCCAGCAGTTCATTGCCTTGGGCAAGGACATGCAGATTTCGGCGATCGTCGCGGGCGGCAAGCCTATTTCGACCTTCCTCTGGGAGATAGACAGGGACAAATTCGACGCGTTCGTTGACGAGGTGGAGAACTATTCCGAGGAGGAGTGCGTCGCCCGTTTCAAGATGAGCTATGCCGAAGCCAAGACTTTCCGCATCTCGCTCCTCACATACAGGCAGTTCGTATCCCTTACGAACGTGCGGACAATCGTGGTTCCTGAGACCTCCATACGGGAAGGAGCTTTGCTGGCAGGGGCAGGCGAGGGCGACGGAGGGCTGCGCGAGGAGTTCTCCGAGCAGATTGTCGCCAGCGCGAGGACCCTTCTCAGGAAGTACAAGGGTGACGAGAGCCATGCTGAATTCGTCCGCACGGTGAGCTGCCGGCTCTTTGACGCGATGGAAGGCGAGCTGGGCCTGGACAGTCACGCGAGGATGCTCCTTGAGGTGTCGGCCCTGCTTCACGATATAGGAATGTTCATCCGGGCGGAGGACCACAACATCCACTCCTGCTACATCATCAGGCACAGCGAGATATTCGGCCTGAGCGCGGAGGAGATGAACCTTGTCGCCCTCATCTCCCTTTACCACAATGGCAAGGCCTCCCCGCAGAACGCGGCGGAGGTGAAGATGCTGCCCAGGGCCAGCCGGCTTACCATACTGAAGCTCTGCTCCATACTGCGGGTCGCGGATTCGTTTGACCGGAGCCACATGCAGCGGATAAAGGAATTCGACATCTCTTTCTCCAAGGACAGCATCACTTTCCGCATAAAGGGGCACGAGCACCTGGGCCTTGAGAGGCTGGCCCTGCAGGAGAAATCCGATTTGTTCGAGGACGTGTTCGGATACAAGGTTGTGCTGGTTTAGGATATTCAGGGGGTCAACGATATGGCGGAAAAAAAAGAAAACAAGGGCGGCAGGGCGGGGGCCCGCTGCTTCAACAGGGAGCTGAGCTGGCTTGAGTTCAATGCCCGCGTCCTGAGCGAGGCTCTTAGAAAAGACAACCCTCTGATGGAGCGCCTGAACTTCCTGGGCATTGTTTCCAGCAACTTCGGAGAGTTCTTCCAGGTCAGGGTCGCCTCGCTCAAGCGGGAGCTTATGGTCAATCCCCGGCAGAAGGATTCCAGCGGACTTACTGCCAGGGAGGCCCTTGAGAAAATCTCAGTCCGGAGCCATGAGATTGTGGAGGCCCAGTACGGCTGCCTCATGAACGACATATTGCCTGCGCTGGCAAAGGCCGGCCTGGTATACGTCCGGCCAAAGGCCTTTTCTTCCGCGCAGAGGAACCATGCGGAAGGTTTTTTCCGGCATGAGGTTTTCCCCCTTCTGACTCCCCTTCGCACCGACCTGGCCGAATTCCCGCATGTCGCGAGCATGCAGCTGCACGCGGCTTTCCTTCTGGACAAGATGCCGGGCGTGCACCGCAAGGAAACTGGCCTCCTTCCCCAGTCCGACACGGACCTGCTGGCCCTTGTTCCCATCCCTGCCAGCATTCCCCGCATCGTTTACCTGCCAAGCGAGGACGGGCGCAAGCATTTCTCGCTGCTGGACGACATTGTGACCATCTTCGGAAGGGAGCTGTTCCCCGGTTACAACGTCAAGGAATCCATGATCTTCAAGCTGGCCCGCGATGCGGATTTTGCCGTGGACGAGGAGGCCGGCGACCAGTTCATCCAGGCCATGAAGGAGGTGCTGGTCAAAAGGCAGTCCTCCTTGCCCGTCTGCCTGTGGGCGGGGGCGGGGAGCAAGAAGCTTTTGTCCATGGTGAAAGAGAAGCTTGCCCTGGAGGAAGGCGATGTTTACCGCGTGGACGGCATAATAGACCCCGGTTCCCTGATGGACCTTTCTTCCGGAGATGAGGCAGCGGGGCTTGTTTATCCCGACTGGCCGCATTTTTATCCCGCCGACCTGCCGGAAGAGGGAAGCTACTGGAACACGCTCCGGCAGAAGGACATACTGCTTAACGTGCCCTATGAGAGTTACGACCCGGTGGTAAGGTTCGTGCAGGATGCGGCGGTGGACTCCCATGTCCTGGCCATAAAGATGACCCTGTACCGGACGGGAAGCAACTCGCCCATCGTGCAGGCGCTCAAGAGGGCCTCCGTCAACGGCAAGTCCGTCACCGTATTCGTGGAGCTGAAGGCCCGCTTTGACGAGCAGCGCAACATCTCCTGGGCTGAGGAGCTTGAGGATGCGGGGGCGACCGTCATATACGGCATGGTCAACCTGAAGGTCCACGCAAAGATATGCCTTGTCATACGCAAGGAGAGCGACGGAATCCGCCGTTACCTGCACCTGAGCACGGGCAACTACAACCCCAAGACCGCCCGCCTGTACCAGGACTTCTCCATCTTCACGAGCAACCCGGACCTCGCGCTGGATGCCACGCTGTTTTTCAACGTCGTGTCGGGCTACAGCATAGTGCAGCAGATGCACTCGCTTTGCATGGCCCCCGTGAACATAAAGAGCCGCCTGATCGATATGATCGAACGGGAGATAAGCTACAGCAGCCCTGACAACCCCGGCCTGATAATCGCCAAGATGAACAGCCTGTGCCATGACGAGATAATCGAGGAGCTTTACAAGGCGAGCGCGGCGGGCGTCCGTGTCATGCTGAACATACGCGGAATCTGCACGCTTATTCCGGGCGTGAAGGGAATGAGCGAGAACATAGAGGTTTCCAGCGTCGTGGGCCGCTACCTGGAGCATTCCCGCGTCTTCTATTTCAAGAACGGCGGCAACGAGGAGCTGTACCTGAGCAGCGCGGACTGGATGGTGCGGAACCTGGACAAGCGGATAGAGCTGATGTTCCCGGTGCTGGACAAGGATGTCTTCGCGACTGTCAAGGAAACCCTCATGCTGTACTTTGAGGACAACAGCCACTGTCACAAGCTGATGAAGGACGGTTCCTGGAAGGCGCTAAAGCCCGCCGCGGGAGAAGCGGCGGTCAGCGTGCAGGAGGAGCTGCAGCAGAAATACGCGCGGTACGATGAGGCCCGCAAGTCCCAGCCCAAGGTAGAATTCGAGGTAAGGCGCAAGAACTAGCGGGAGGCCAGCTGCTTCATGAAGGCGGCCTTGTTCTCCTGCGGTGTCGTCGTGGGGCGGCCCAGGTTGTCCCTGGCACCTATGGCGCACTTGACTTCGATGAATGTCAGCTGCTTGCCGGCCTTCGCTTTCTCAAGCTCCGCGTCCAGCTCGGCAAAGCTTCCGGCACAGGCGGCGTAAGGGTAGCCGCAGGCGAGGGCGACATCTTTCAGGCTCATGGAAGAGGCGACGGTCGGCATACCCCCCACGCTTTCGTGCGCCCCGTTGTTTATCACGACGTGGACGAGGTTCTGCGGCCTGCAGCTGGCTATGACGGGCAGCGCGCCCAGGTGCATCAGGGCGGCACCGTCCCCGTCCACGCACCATACCTTCTTGTCAGGCTTGCTCAGGGCTATTCCCAGCGCGATGGACGAGCTGTGCCCCATGGAGCCGACGGTCAGGAAGTCATAGCTGTGCCTGCTTTCTGCGGGCTGCCCGGAGGCTTCCCGGGCCTCGAACAGCTCGCGGCTGGCCTTGCCCGTGGTGGACACGATCGGATCGTCCCCGCTGTATTTGATGATGTGGCGGATTATGTCCTCCCGCCTCACCGGGTTGTCGTTCTTGTATTCAGTTTTCC